>NZ_JBHXAG010000015.1:0-6812 GCF_042726555.1 Streptomyces sp. NPDC060232
CCAGACGAAGGCCGTATCCGCGTACGGCGGTTACCGAACCGAGTGATCAAGTACGAGGCACCGTTCGACCTCGGACGTTAAAGATCAAGCTAGGGTCTGTATCGAGTTGCCCCGCGGCGTCGCGGCGTTCGGCACGCACCCTCGGCGCACGAGCCGAATGCCCCAGTAGCTCCGCTACGAGGACATTCGTCCCGCACGCCGAGGGCACGCACCGAACGCCGCTCCTTGCTCCACGGGCAACTCGATACAGACCCTAGAACGCGTCCAGTTGGGCGCGCACCTCGCGCGGCCGGTTGGTGATCAGGGTGTCCACGCCGAGCCGCACGCACAGCTCCACGTCCTCCGGCTCGTCCACCGTCCACACCCGCACCCGCAGCCCCTTCGCCTTCAGCCGGCCCACCAGCCCCGGATCCCTGCGCACCAGGTCGATGCCCGGCCCGGCGTGCCCCGCGAACGGCGGCCGGACCGGCCGCAGCCGCCGCTCGATCAGGTAGACGGCCGGCAGACCGGGCGCCAGCCGGTTCACCCTCATCAGGGCGTTGCGGGAGAAGCTCATCACCTCGACCAGACCCGCCGAGCCGTCGGCCAGGCCGTGGTCCTTCAGCACCCGCACCAGCTCGGCCTCCAGCCGGCCGCCGGCACGGGTGGGGTGCTTGGTCTCGACCGCAAGCCCCACGGGCCGCTCGGCGGCCAGCGCCTCCTTCAGCAGGTCCTCGAAGAGCAGCACCTGCGCCCCGCGGTGCTCCTCGCCCTTCCAGCCGCCGAAGTCCAGGGCGGACAGCTCCTCGTACGTCATCTCCGACACCACCCCGCGCCCGTCGGAGGTCCGCTCCACGCGCCGGTCGTGCACACAGACCAGCTGGTGGTCGGCGGTGAGCCGCACGTCGCACTCCAGCGCGTCGGCCCCGTCGGCGATGGCCTGCCGGTACGCGGCGAGGGTGTGCTCGGGATGCTCGTGGGAGGCCCCGCGGTGGGCGACGACCCGGACGGCGCGGTCGGTACGGAGCTGCGTGTGCGTCATGCCCCCGACGTTATCCGCCTGCGCGCAGCGCCCCGGTACCGCATGCTGCCCGGATGGCGGAACGGCAGATGTACCTGGTCGCACACTGCGAGCCCTGCGAGGAGTGTGTCCGGGAGGAGTGGCAGTTCATCCGGGACGGCGAGCTGCGCTGGGAGGGCTTCGAGCACTGCCCCCGGTACGAGGTCTACGCCTGCGAGCGGGGCCGGGGCGTACCCCCGCCCCGGATCCGGGAGCCCATCCTCGCCCGGGAGGGCGCCGTCCACCTGCCCGTCGGCGGGCCAGACGGGGTGCCGATCGCGCTGCTGCGCCGGGTGTACGGGCTGAGCATCGCCGAGGTCCTGGCCGCGCGGACGGAGGGGTACCGGGCCACCCCCGTTGAGGCCCGGTACCTGACGGCTACGGCTGCGGGCGAGGGGCCAGCGGGGGCGAGGTCCTCGAACCCTCGGAGGAAGCGGCCATGACCGGCGTTCAGGCCCGTGTGCGTCATGCCCTGTCGATCCACCTCGGCCACGTCGGGGCCGGGAACGGCCGCCCAGACCTGTGGCCCGGGGAGGGGGCCGCACGGCAAGAGCCCCCGGCGGGGCGCCAGGGGCTCTCTGGGGGCGGGGGAGTGCTGGGCTAGGCCAGACCGGGGCCGCGCACCGGGATGTGCGTGAAGGTCGGCTCCGGGGCAGGATCGACGAAGAAGTCGTTGCCCTTGTCGTCGACCACGATGAAGGCCGGGAAGTCCTCGACCTCGATCTTCCAGACCGCCTCCATGCCGAGCTCCTCGTACTCCAGGACCTCGACCTTCTTGATGCAGTCCTGGGCCAGGCGGGCCGCCGGGCCGCCGATCGAGCCCAGGTAGAAGCCGCCGTGCGCGGCGCACGCGTCCGTCACCTGCTGGGAGCGGTTGCCCTTGGCCAGCATGACCTTGGAGCCGCCCGCCGCCTGGAACTGCTCGACGTAGGAGTCCATGCGGCCGGCCGTGGTCGGGCCGAAGGAGCCCGACGCGTAGCCCTCGGGGGTCTTCGCGGGACCGGCGTAGTAGACCGGGTGGTCCTTCAGGTACTGCGGCATCTCCGCGCCCGAGTCCAGCAGCTCCTTGATCTTGGCGTGCGCGATGTCGCGCGCCACGACCAGCGGGCCGGTCAGCGACAGACGGGTCTTGACCGGGTGCTTGGTCAGGGTCGCCAGGATGTCGTCCATCGGCTGGTTCAGGTCGATGGAGACGACGTCCGAGGACTCGGACAGGTGCTCGTCCGTGGTGTCGGGCAGGAAGCGGGCCGGGTCGCGCTCCAGCTGCTCCAGGAAGACGCCCTCGGCGGTGATCTTCGCGGTGGCCTGGCGGTCCGCCGAGCAGGACACGGCGATCGCGACGGGCAGGGAGGCGCCGTGGCGGGGCAGGCGCACGACGCGGACGTCGTGGCAGAAGTACTTGCCGCCGAACTGCGCGCCGATGCCGATCTTCTGGGTGAGCTCGAAGACCTGCTGCTCCAGGGCCTCGTCACGGAAGCCGTGGCCCAGCGGGGAGCCCTCGCGCGGCAGCTCGTCCAGGTAGTGCGCGGAGGCGTACTTCGCGGTCTTCAGCGCGTGCTCGGCGGAGGTGCCGCCGACCACGATCGCCAGGTGGTAGGGCGGGCAGGCCGCCGTACCGAGCGAGCGGATCTTCTCCTCCAGGAACTTCATCATGGAGGCCTCGTTGAGGACCGCCTTGGTCTCCTGGTAGAGGAAGGACTTGTTGGCCGAGCCGCCGCCCTTGGCCATGAAGAGGAACTTGTACGCGCCGCCGTCGGTCGCGTACAGCTCGATCTGCGCGGGCAGGTTCGAGCCGGTGTTCTTCTCCTCCCACATGGTGAGCGGCGCCATCTGCGAGTAGCGCAGGTTCAGGCTGGTGTAGGCGTCGTAGATGCCGCGCGAGAGCGCCGCCTCGTCGCCGCCCTCGGTGAGCACGTTCTGGCCGCGCTTGCCCATGACGATCGCCGTGCCCGTGTCCTGGCACATCGGCAGGACGCCGGCCGCCGCGATGTTCGCGTTCTTGAGGAGGTCGAGCGCGACGAACTTGTCGTTCGACGAGGCCTCCGGGTCGTCGATGATGCGGCGCAGCTGCGCGAGGTGCGCGGGGCGCAGGAAGTGCTGGATGTCGTGGATGGCCTCCTCGGCGAGCTTGCGCAGCGCCTCCGGCTCGACCTTGAGGAACGTACGGCCGTCCGCCTCGAAGGTGGACACGCCCTCGGCGGTCACCAGCCGGTAGGGGGTGGTGTCCTCGCCCAGGGGCAGCAGGTCGGTGTACGCGAACTCCGGCATTGGGGCCATTCCTCACTCGGCAGACAGCACTGACGACCAATTTGGCAGCGCAGTCCACCAGCGTAGGACCTTCGGCCGGGCGTGTGTCTGTGAGGTAAGGCTCACTCGGTAGTATCGCGATCTATCGTGTCTCGCTATGCTGGCGTCGTGGACCTGGAAAAGCACCCCGCCGCCCCCGCCCCCGCCCCCGCGCCCGCCGGGCTGCGCGCCTCCGACGCCGACCGGGACCGGATCGCGCAGATCCTCGGCGACGCCGTCGCCGAAGGCAGGCTGACCGCCGAGGAGCACTCCGAGCGCCTCGACACGCTCTATGCCGTCAAGACGGTCGGCGAGCTGGAAGTGCTCGTACGGGATCTGCCCGCGCCCGGCGGCGCCCAAGCCCCCTCCGCGTACGCGTCGCCGTCCTCGTACGCGGGGGCCGCGGGTCCGGCTGCCGAGACCATCGTCGCCGTGTGCAGCAGCTCCAGCCGCAAGGGCCGCTGGCGGCCGGGCGCACACACCCGCGCGGTCTCGGTCATGGGCGACATCACCATCGACCTCACGCAGGCTGTCTTCGAGCAGCAGGTCACCGAGATCAACGTGACCAGCGTCCTCGGCAACGTGGAGATCCTGGTCCCGGAGAACGTCACCCTGCGCGGCTACGGCGGCGGGGTTCTCGGCAACTTCGAGGTGCGCGGCGAGAGCCGCGGGGAGACCGACCCGCTGGCGCCGGTGGTGATCGTCCGGGGCTTCTCCCTGCTCGGCAACATCGAGGCGCGGCCCAAGCTGGGCGCCCGCCTGGTCGACCTGGCGCGCAAGCTGCGCAAGAACCTCGACGGCTAGGGGCTAGGGGCTAGCGGCTGGCGGCTGGCGCTCCTGGCCGATGGCCGGGGCCGGGGGGTCGGGGGGCCGGCGGCTGAAACGCGGCGGCGCAACCGGATGCGGAGGGTCTCGTTTCGGACGAACCCCGGGCGCCCGGTGGCACACAGTGCATAGGGGGGCGTACAGCGGGTAGGGACAGGTGCGTCGTCTCTCGCTCACGTATACGTCGTCAGGAGTAGACCGTGCCGCATCCGCCGCATCAGTCCCTGCAGGTAGCCGCCGTGAAGAGCCTTCAGGGTCCTGGGGCACGCCCGTCGGCCGTGCCCGGCCCGCGGGTGCCGGCCAGGGCGGCGGAAGACGGCCCATGGCACGCGGAGGCGGTGTGCCGCCGGGACGAGGCGGGGCTGTTCTTCGCGCCGTCCAAGGAGCCGACGGCCGCCAGGCTCTCCCGCGAGGAGGCCGCGAAGCGCGTCTGCGCCCGGTGCCCGGTGATGGTCGCCTGCCGCGAGCACGCGCTGCTGCAGCCCGAGCCGTACGGGGTCTGGGGCGGCCTCACCGCGGCCGAGCGCCGCGTGGTGCTGGCGCGGATGCGGCGCCGGTCCGCCGAGCTGCGACAGGCCCCCGGGCCGGGACCCATAGCCGCGGCGGGCTGAGCCGGCTTCCGCACCCGGCGCGCAGGCCCCGGTCCGCGTCGCGGACACGCGAGAGGGGCGGTCACCCCCGCACAGGGTGACCGCCCCTCTCGCGTCGTGCCCCCGCCTCCTACTGGGCGCGGTCGAAGTCGATCGCGCTGTACGCGCGCAGCTTCGACAGGCGGTGCGTGGAGTCGATCTTCCGGATCGTGCCGGACTTGGAGCGCATGACCAGCGAGGACGTCGTCGCGGTCTCGGAGCGGTAGTGCACGCCGCGCAGCAGCTCGCCGTCCGTGATGCCGGTGGCGACGAAGAAGACGTTGTCGCCCGAGACCAGGTCGGTGGTGGTGAGCACCCGGTCCAGGTCGTGGCCGGCGTCGAGGGCCTTCTGGCGCTCGGCGTCGTCCTTCGGCCACAGCTTGCCCTGGATCACACCGCCCAGGCACTTGATGGCGCAGGCCGAGATGATGCCCTCGGGGGTGCCGCCGATGCCCAGGAGCAGGTCCACGCCGGTGCCCTCGCGGGCGGCCATGATGGAGCCGGCCACGTCGCCGTCGGAGATGAACTTGATGCGCGCGCCGGTCTCGCGGATCTCCCGGACGATGCCCTCGTGGCGGGGGCGGTCCAGGATGACGACCGTGACGTCCTCGGCGGCCATGCCCTTGGCCTTGGCGACCCGGCGGATGTTCACCGAGACCGGGGCGTTGATGTCGACGAAGTCGGCGGCCTCGGGGCCGGTGACCAGCTTGTCCATGTAGAACACGGCGGACGGGTCGAACATCGTGCCGCGGTCGGCGGCCGCCAGGACGGCGATGGCGTTCGGCATGCCCTTGGCGTTCAGGGTGGTGCCGTCGATCGGGTCGACGGCGATGTCGACCTCGGCACCGGTGCCGTCGCCGACCTGCTCTCCGTTGAAGAGCATCGGGGCTTCGTCCTTCTCGCCCTCGCCGATGACGACGACGCCGTTCATCGAGACGGTGGAGATCAGGGTCCTCATCGCGTTGACCGCGGCGCCGTCCGCGCCGATCTTGTCGCCGCGGCCGACCCACCGGCCGGCGGCCATGGCGGCCGCCTCGGTGACCCGTACGAGTTCGAGCGCGAGGTTGCGGTCGGGGGCCTCCGGGGAGACTTCGAGCTGGGGCGGCAGGTTGTGCTCGGTCATCGGAGCGCACCTTTCTGTACGGCGACGGCCGGGAAGTGAGGGTGCTGGAACTCTATCGGTACGTCGACATATTGAGCAGGGCGGGTCACGTATGAGCGGAATATCGGTCGGTCGAATGTCCTGAGCGGACACCTTGCGCACCCGCGCGGGGGAGGGGCGGGCGAGTCAAGAGTGCGCCGTGCGGCGCGCCCGCGCGACCCCGGCGGTGATCGCCGCCCGGCGATGCGGGACGATGGTGCCGTGGCAGGTATGAAAGGCAAGCAGACGGTCTGGGACATGGTCCGGTCGCTGGCGGTGATCGGTGTCGTCGTCGCCGGGATCTACGTCTTCGTCCCGCATGACGACAAGGCCGATCCCACGCGCACGGTCGACTACCGGGTGGAGACCCTCACGGCCCGGCGCGCGGCCCCGTACCCGGTGGCCGCCCCCGTGGGCCTCCCCGAGGAGTGGCGCGCGACCTCGGTGACGTACGAGCGCAAGAACGCCGACGCCTGGCACCTGGGCTTCCTCGACCCGGAGCAGCAGTACGCGGCCGTCGAGCAGTCCAGCGACACCTCCGCCAAGTACCTCGAACGGGTCACCAGGAACGCCACGGCGTCCGGGCAGACGCAGCAGGTCGGCGACGCGGCCTGGGAGCGCTGGGAGGGCGAGAAGTACGACGCCCTCGTGCGGCGGGAGCAGGGCCACGTCACGGTGGTGACCGGCACCGCCTCCTTCGAGCAGCTCGGCACGCTGGCGGCGGCGCTGGAGTTCAAGCAGGGCCGGTAGGCCGGCAGAGCCCGGGTCGGCAGTACGAGAAGGGCCGTGGGGGGGGGGGGGGGGCGGGGGCCCCCCCCCCCCACCCCAAACCCCCCCCCCCCACCCCCCCGGCGTTGAGGAGGGGGGGGGGGGACGCCGGCGGGGACGGGGC
>NZ_JBHXAG010000015.1:6822-173089 GCF_042726555.1 Streptomyces sp. NPDC060232
GTCCTGCGCGTGGCCGGCCGGGGGGGGGGGGTGGCTCTCTACCCCGGGGGGGGGGGGGGCGCCCGGGGGGGGGGGGGGCCCCCGGCGGGGGGGGGGGCGCGGGGCGCGCCGGGCCCCCACGGCCCTTTTCACATGCCGCGGCCGCAGAGCCGCGTCTTGCTCAGACGGTGGTGACGACCTCGTCGATCGACAGGCGCGGGGAGCGCGGGAACCACGCGTCCTCGCCCGGCTTGCCGATGTTGACGACCATGATCGGCGTGTGGTCGTCGTCCAGGAACTCCTTCTGGATGCCGGCGAAGTCGGCGCCGGTCATCGGACCCGCGGCCAGACCGGCGGCGCGGACGCCGAGGATGAAGTAAGCGGCCTGCAGCGAGGCGTTGACCAGCGAGGACTGCTCGCGGGCCGGGCGCTCGGCGAAGAAGAGGTCCTTGGCCTGCGGGAAGTGCGGCAGCAGCTGCGGCAGCTCCTCGTGGAACTCGTTGTCCGCGGAGAGGATCGCGACCAGCGGCGCGGCCAGCGTCTTGGCCTGGTTGCCCTCGGCCATGTGCTGCACGAGGCGCTCGCGGGCCTCGGCGGAGCGGACCAGCGTGATGCGCAGCGGCGTGCCGTTGAAAGCGGTGGGGCCGTACTTCACCAGGTCGTAGATCGCCTGGACCTGCTCCTCGGTCACCGGCTCGTCGGAGAACGAGTTGGCGGTGCGGGCCTCGCGGAACAGCAGGTCCTGCGCGGCGGGGTCAAGTACGAGAGACATCGGAAAGCCTTCTTCCCTGCAGAGGTGGAGCGATGTCTCCGACTGTACGGCCGAGTTAGATGAATTTTCAACTAAATGGGTATCGGTCGTGAGCGGGATCACTCCTTCCCGGCGGCTTCGCGCGCCGCCAGCGCGGAGTCCAGCCGCGCCCGGGCCCCTTCCAGCCAGTGCCGGCACACCTTCGCCAGCTCCTCACCGCGCTCCCACAGCGCGAGGGACTCCTCCAGCGAGGTCCCCCCGGCTTCGAGCTTGCGGACCACCTCGATCAGCTCGTCGCGGGCCTGCTCGTACCCCAGCGCCGTCTCGGCCTCTGTCATTCCCTTTTCCACCCTCGGTTCGTCGTGCGACCACATGATTGCGGCAGCGTGTCGTTACTGCGAAGCGGCCGACCTGTCCGGGACGGCGGCGCCCGGGGCCTCCGGCGGAGCCTCCGGCAGGGCCCCCGGCGGGGCCACCTCCACGGTGAACGTGCCCTCCGCCACCCTGGCGCGCAGCACCTCCCGCGCCGACACCTCCCCCGGCGAGCGCACCACGTGCCCGTCCGCCCGCTGCAGTACGGCGTACCCGCGCTCCAGCGTCGCGGCCGGCGACAGCGCCACCACCCGCGCCAGCGTGTGGGCCAGTTCCGAGTCCGCCCGGTCCAGCAGGTGGCCCAGCGTGCGCCTGCTGCGCGCCAGCAGCGCGTCCAGCTCCTCCTCCCGCATCTCCACCATGCGCTGCGGGTGGACGAACACCGGCCGGGCCAGGGCGTGCGCGAGCCCCCGCTCCTCCCGGTCGAGCAGCGAGCTCACCGCCCGCAGTCCCCGGCCCTGCAACTGGCGTACGCGTTCCAGCTCCTCGCCGACGTCCGGGACCACCTTCTTCGCCGCGTCCGTGGGCGTGGACGCCCGCAGGTCCGCGACCAGGTCCAGCAGCGGTGAGTCCGGCTCGTGGCCGATCGCCGAGACCACCGGGGTACGGGCCGCCGCGACGGCGCGTACGACCTCCTCGTCGGAGAAGGGCAGCAGGTCCTCCACGCTGCCGCCGCCGCGCGCCACGATGATCACGTCGACCTCGTCCATGGCGTCGAGCTCCTTGACCGCCCGGACCACCTGCGGCACGGCGTGCACACCCTGGACGGCGACGTTGCGCACCTCGAAGCGGACCGCCGGCCAGCGCCGCCGGGCGTTCTCCAGGACGTCGCGCTCGGCCGCCGAGGCCCGCCCGACCACCAGCCCGATCAGCTGCGGCAGGAAGGGCAGCGGCTTCTTGCGCTCCGGCGCGAAGAGCCCCTCGGCGGCCAGAGACCGCTTGAGCCGCTCCAGCCGGGCCAGGAGCTCCCCGATGCCGACCGGCCGTATCTCCGTAGCCCGCAGGGACAGCTGCCCGCGCGGGGCGTACCACTCGGGCTTGGCGAGCAGGACGACCCGCGCGCCCTCCGAGACGACGTCCGCGACCTCGTCGTAGACCTGGCGGAAGCAGGTCACGCTGACCGAGATGTCGTGCGACGGATCGCGCAGCGTCAGGAAGACCACTCCCGCACCCGGCCGCCGCGAGAGCTGCGTGATCTGCCCCTCCACCCACACCTGGCCGAGGCGCTCGATCCAGCCCCCGATGAGCCGGGACACCTGGCCCACCGGCAACGGCGCCTCGGCCGACGTATTCAGACCCATGCACGCAGGCTATCCGGAGCCGCTGACAGCGTCTCAGGCTCCCGTGCCGGTGTCTTGAGAACTTGAGGAGACGCCTCACATGGCGAAGCGGCAGCCCTCACCCACCGTCGTTGACGATCTTGTGCAGCGCTGCATAGTCTGCCCGGCACCAGAAGCCGACAGGCCGGCTCTCCGGCGGTGAGAGGTTGCGGAGTGAATGGCTTAACCGCTCTGGCGTCGGCCGCATTCGGCGCCACCGCGTATCTCGTGACCTATGCGACCGTCCGCCGGCTGAACCGGTCGGCCCCGGGCGTCAAGCTCACCGGCCTCATGGCGGTCGGCGTGATGCTGTGCGCAGTCGTCGCGACGGCCGCGCTCGCGAGCCGCAGTGTCACGCTCGGGTTCGTCGTCGGCGCCGGCCTGGCACCGCCCGTCCAACGGTGGATCCTGCGACGCCGCCGCAAGCAGTGACGCGGCCGGTCACCGGTCAGTGAACCAGGCCTACCGCAGGCCCCCGGGCGTCCCTGCGGTGCCGGTCGGGCCGGCCGGCCGCCGGCCGCGCTGGAAGAACAGCACACCCAGGCCCACCGCCAGCCACACCGCGCCCACCAGCTGCGCCGTCCGGGACGCCTCCACGATCACCGTGACGGTCACCGCCGCCCCGAGCACCGGCACCACCAGGTGCTTCCACCAGTTCGGCGCGCCCTCCCGCCGCCGGACCACGAACCAGCCCACCACCGAGGCGTGCAGCAGGGTGAAGGCCACCAGCGCCCCGACGTCCACCACGGACACCAGGTGGTCGAGCCCGTCGTCCCGCCGGGCCGCCCACACCGCCGCGACCAGCGTGACCGCCGCCGTCACCAGCAGGGCGGCCCGCGGAGTGCCGTCCGAGGTGCGCGCCAGCGCCCGCGGCAGCCGCCGCTCCCGCGCCATCGCGAACACCAGCCGGCCCGCCGCCGCCTGCCCCGCCAGGGCGGCGAAAGCCGCCCCCACCGCCTTGCTGATCGCCACCAGATCGTGCAGCCAGAAGCCGACCGAGGACTCCACCGCGGTGTAGAAGGCCGGGCCCTGCCGCACCGGATCCGCCGCCAGCTCCGCCGCGGACACCGGCATCAGCAGCGCCGCCAGATAGCTCTGGACGACGAACAGCGTCCCCGCCAGCGCCAGGCAGAACAGCACCGCCCGCGCGACCCGCTCCGAGCCACCCGTCACCTCCTCGGCGAAGGAGACGATGGCGTCGAAGCCGAGGTAGGACAGGACCGCCACCGACACCGCGCCCAGCACCGCGGCCGTGCTGAAACCGAGCGAGCCGTCACCGGTCAGCGGCGAGAGCCAGCCGCGCCGCGGCCCGTCCTGGACCAGCACGACCGCCGCGGCCGCGACGAACACCGCCAGGACCAGGATCTCCATGGCCAGCACGGCGAAGCCCACCCGCGCCGCCACCCGTACGCCCCACAGGTTGAGCAGGGTGGTCACCCCGACGGCCAGGGCCGTCCACACCCACCGCGAGACCTCCGGCACCAGCGCGTTCATCGCGATCCCCGAGAAGAGGTACGCGACCGCCGGGATCAGCAGGTAGTCCAGCATCGCCATCCACCCGGCGATCAGCCCCGGCCCCTCGCCCAGGCCCTTGCGGGCGTACGTGAACACCGAACCGGCCTGCGGGGCGACCCGCACCATCTGCGCGTAGCTGAAGGCCGTGAAGGCCATCGCGACCGTCGCGACGAGGTACACCAGCGCGACGGCGCCGTGCGACCTGGCGTCGAGCGTGCCGAAGACCCCGACCGGGGCCATCGGGGCGATGAACAGCAGCCCGTAGACGACCAGGTCCCGGAAGCCGAGACTGCGCCGCAGCGCCGCGGGCGCCGGGGCCCTGCTGGAATCCGTCGCGGACACCATCATTCCTCCGGGTGACGGGTGGGGCGCCCGAGCGGAGCCCCCGGGTCAGTCTGCGTCGAACGGGCGACGTCCGGCCTGCTGGAGACCCCCGTACGATGGAGCACATGACTGCTCCCGCCCCTGCTCCCGCTTCCCGCCGTGTCCTGCTCGCCGCGCCCCGCGGCTACTGCGCGGGCGTGGACCGAGCCGTGATCGCCGTCGAGAAAGCCCTTGAGCAGTACGGGGCGCCGGTGTACGTCCGCCACGAGATCGTGCACAACAAGTACGTCGTGCAGACCCTGGAGAAGAAGGGCGCCATCTTCGTCGAGCGGACGGAGGAGGTGCCCGAGGGCAACATCGTGATGTTCTCCGCCCACGGCGTCGCCCCGGTCGTCCACGAGGAGGCGGCGCGCGGCAAGCTCGCGACGATCGACGCGACCTGCCCGCTGGTCACCAAGGTCCACAAGGAAGCCATCCGGTACGCGAACGAGGACTTCGACATCCTCCTCATCGGCCACGAGGGCCACGAGGAGGTCATCGGCACCTCCGGCGAGGCCCCCGACCACATCACCATCGTCGACGGCCCGCACGACGTGGACAAGGTCACCGTCCGCGACGAGTCCAAGGTCGTCTGGCTCTCGCAGACCACCCTGTCGGTCGACGAGACCATGGAGACGGTCGACGCGCTGAAGACGAAGTTCCCGCTGCTCGTCTCGCCGCCGAGCGACGACATCTGCTACGCCACCTCGAACCGGCAGGCCGCCGTCAAGGTGATGGGAGCGGACTCCGACCTGGTCATCGTGGTCGGCTCGAAGAACTCCTCGAACTCGATCCGGCTGGTCGAGGTCGCCAAGGACGCCGGCGCGAAGGCCGCGTACCTCGTCGACTTCGCGAGCGAGATCGACGAGGCCTGGCTGGAGGGCGTCACCACCGTCGGCCTCACCTCGGGCGCCTCGGTGCCGGAGGTCCTGGTCGAGGAGGTCCTGGAGTGGCTGGCCGCGCGCGGCTACGCGGACGTGGAGATCGTCAAGACGGCGGAGGAGTCCATCACCTTCTCCCTGCCCAAGGAGCTCCGCCGCGACCTGCGCTCCGAGGCCGCGGAACTGGTCGCCGACAAGTAACTCGTTTCGTACCGTATGTCCATGCAGATCTTCGGCGTGGACATCGGTGGATCCGGGATCAAGGGCGCTCCCGTGGACCTGGAGCGAGGCGACCTGGCGCAGGAGCGCCACAAAGTACTGACACCGCAGCCGGCCACCCCCGACGGGGTGGCCGGCTGCGTCGTCGAGGTGGTGCGCCACTTCGACTGGGACGGCCCGGTGGGGGTGACCTTCCCGGGCGTGGTCACGGGCGGGGTCACCCGCACGGCGGCCAACATGGACAAGTCCTGGATCGGCGTGGACACGGCGGCGCTGCTCTCGCGCGGCCTCGGCGGCCGGCCGGTGACGGTGCTGAACGACGCGGACGCGGCGGGCGTCGCGGAGATGACGTACGGAGCCGGACGCGGGCGGGGCGGAACGGTCCTCCTGCTCACGCTGGGCACGGGCATCGGGAGCGCGCTCTTCACGGACGGGCGGCTGGTGCCGAACACGGAGCTGGGCCACCTGGAGTTGAAGGGCCACGACGCGGAGACGCGGGCGTCGGTGAAGGCCAAGGAGGACGGGGACCTCACCTGGGAGCGCTGGGCGCACCGGCTGAGCAAGTACATGCAGCACGTGGAGATGCTGTTCTCCCCGGACCTGTTCGTCATCGGCGGCGGCGTCAGCCGCAAGCCGGAGAAGTTCCTGCCCCTGATCGAGGGCGTCCGGGCCGAGATCGTCCCGGCCAGGCTGCAGAACAACGCGGGCATCGTCGGAGCGGCGATGGCGGCGAAGGAGGCGATGGCGGCGGAGGCGGCGGGGGCGGCGAAGGGGTGACCGCTTCCGCCGGCCAGTGCGGTGGCCGGAAAGGTTGCCGGGGCGCGGTGTCCGGTGCGGTGCGGTGCGTCGCAGGGCGGAGGGCCGCGGCTCGTACCGGCGTACGTGCCTGGTCCGACAACGCGGCGAGGTGCCGTGCCGGGCGCCGTGACCCGGTGAACCCCGGCGGTCACCGCACTAGGCGGCGCGGCGGGGGAGTCGGCGCGGGAGGCGGCGCCGGCCGCCGATGAGCACGGCCTTGCGCACCAGGGCGATGAGGGCGGCGACGAGCGTGCCCGCGTACAGCCATCCCGCGTGCAGCGACAGCGCGGAGACCAGCCCCATCAGCTGACCGCCGAAGCCGCCGGAGCCGCCCGAGATGGGCCACACTCCGGCGGCGAAGGCGATCGGTACGCCGATCGGCGCGGTGATCAGGTCCGCCGGCCGCACCCAGAGCGCGGTGGCGGCCGCGACGGGCGGGAAGAGCAGCCCGTAGACGAAGAGCGAGGAGCTGAAGAGCAGCCAGCAGATGCCGGCGACGAGCGCCATCGCGGTGCAGGCGAACAGCCCGCCGCCCAGGCCCGTCAGCCGGGGGCGGGGCATCCGGCGCACGGGCGCGGGCCGCGGGGCGCCGCCCTGGGCGGGCACGCCCGCGGGCCTGGGTCCCCTGCGCTGGGCCGGGGGTCGCTGCGGGTGAGGCGCCGGTCGCGTCCTGTATTGCTCCACCCCACCAAATTAGGCGGGAGGGCGGCCGGATCCGGGCCCGGACACGCGTACATCGACCGCCACTCATCGGAAAGTAAACTGTCCGGTGGCCCACTCCGGGCCGCCGCCCCCTCCAGCTACGGGAAGTCGCCAACGTGTCGCTCACGATCGGAATCGTCGGCCTGCCGAATGTCGGCAAGTCGACCCTGTTCAACGCCCTGACCAAGAACGACGTGCTGGCGGCCAACTACCCGTTCGCCACCATCGAGCCGAACGTCGGCGTCGTCGGCGTCCCCGACCCGCGCCTGGCCGTCCTCGCGGGCATCTTCGGCTCGCAGCGGATCCTCCCGGCGACGGTCGACTTCGTCGACATCGCGGGCATCGTGCGCGGCGCGTCGGAGGGCGAGGGCCTGGGCAACAAGTTCCTCGCGAACATCCGCGAGTCGGACGCCATCTGCCAGGTCATCCGCGCCTTCAAGGACGAGAACGTCGTCCACGTCGACGGCAAGGTCTCGCCGAAGGACGACATCGAGACGATCAACACCGAGCTGATCCTCGCCGACCTCCAGTCCATCGAGAAGGCCGAGCCGCGCCTGACGAAGGAGTCCCGCCTCCAGAAGGACAAGGTCGCGGTCCTCGCGGCCGTCGTCGAGGCCAAGAAGATCCTCGAAGCCGGCGACACCCTCTTCTCGAAGGGCATCACCAAGGGCACGGAGCAGGGCGACCTCCTGCACGAGCTCCACCTGCTCACCACGAAGCCCTTCCTCTACGTCTTCAACGTGGACGAGGACGAGCTGACGGACGACGCCTTCAAGGCGGAGCAGAGCGCGCTGGTCGCCCCGGCCGAGGCCATCTTCCTCAACGCCAAGCTGGAGCAGGACCTCTCCGAGCTGGACGACGAGGAGGCCCTGGAACTCCTCCAGTCGGTCGGCCAGGACGAGCCGGGCCTCGCCACCCTCGGCCGCGTCGGCTTCGCCACGCTGGGCCTGCAGACCTACCTGACGGCCGGCCCGAAGGAAACCCGCGCCTGGACCATCAAGCAGGGCGCGACAGCCCCGGAGGCGGCCGGCGTGATCCACACCGACTTCCAGCGCGGCTTCATCAAGGCCGAGGTCATCTCCTTCGCGGACCTGGTCGACTGCGGCTCGGTGGCCGAAGCCCGCGCCAAGGGCAAGGCCCGCATGGAGGGCAAGGACTACGTCATGCAGGACGGCGACGTGGTCGAGTTCCGCTTCAACGTCTGATCGCGGATCCAGAGGCGGCCTGACCTGTGAAGACGCGGGTCAGGCCGTCCTGCTGTCCGCAACAGTCCGCAGAACGGTTCGACCCTGAGGGGGCCGCCGCCCCGCGCCAGCCGCACTGGCCGGCAACCGTCAGGATGGAATCAGCTCAGTGGTCGGCGCTGCCTGGGGGTACCACCCATTGGGTCGGCTGTCCGGTGATGGAGGCGATCATGTCAAAGTCGCCGTCGTAGTGGAGGACGGTCAGCCGGTGCAGTTCTGCGGTGGCGGCGATGAGCAGATCGGGGAGGGACAGGGCGCGGTGGAAGCCGGCGTTGAGGGCGTGGCGCTGGGTCTCCAGGGCACGGACGAAGGTGTCGTCGTCACAGGTGAGGTAGTCGAATGCGTGGAGCCAGGTGCTGATGCGCAGCGCTTCTGCGCTCGTGCGGGCGGAGTGCACCATTTCGAATTCGGTGGGCTGACACACGGCTAGCAGGTAGCGCTCGTGCAGCGGCTGGAGTGCGTTTTTTACCGCGGGTTTCGACCATCGAGCGAGGGCGGACTTGTCGATGAGGTAGCGGTCTTGCATCAGGCAGCCTGGCCGCCTGTGCGCTTGAGGGAGCCGTCGGCGTTGCGGGGGCCGGTGTTGTCGATGATCTCGCTGAAGTCGAGCTCGCCCGAGTCCATGGCGTCGAAGAACTCTTGGCGCAGGTGACGCTTGACGGCGTCCTCCATGGCCAGTCGCACGGCCTTTGCCTTGGTCTTGGTGCCGAAGATGCGCATAGCCTCGGCGACCATGTCCTCGTCAAGATCGATGACTGTCCGAGCCATGGTCTGGTTCCCCTCTCCGGGAGGCACACTAGGCGAAACGATACCATCTCAACGGTAATGGCGATGTCGTTTTGTGGTGCAGGTCGGAAGGGGTCAGTGACACCGGAGGAGGTTGCGGGCGACTTGGCGAAGGTGGAAGCGCTCATCGGGCTCGCGGAGAAAACGATCCCGAACATGCCGCGCTACTGAATCTCTGATGCGCCGGATCGACCGCATGAGGGAGCGCTGGACATTGGAGGAGGGGCGTCTCCGTGCCTCGCCAACAAATGGCCTGACCTGCGAGAAAGCAGGCCGGGCCGTTGTGCTGTCCGCGGTGGTCCGCAGAATCTGGGGCGGCTACGTGTCGTGGACCGTGGAGCGGTGTCCGACGTGTACGACCCACACCACCAGTTCCCCGTTGTCGATCGTGTAGACGACACGGTAGTCGCCGACCTGTCGGCGGCGGCGCTCAAGCTGGGATGCGAGTGCGTGGTGCTGAAGCCGAAGGGGTCGTTCTCCAGCTCTGCCAGGGTGGCCAGGATGCGAAGTGCCACGTCACGCGGGATCTTGTGCAGCTCGCGTGGGCCTCGGGCCGGAACGCGGTGCGGTAGTCACTCACTGCGTGCCGGCGTCTCCCTCATGATGTCCTCGTTCGGGATGCCGGGCGCGGGCAGACGAGGGCGGCGACTGCCCCGGCGCCTGATCACCGCGGGTGCGTCGTCGCGATCCGCGCGCGAAGGGCCGGGAGACGGCTGCGGCGTTCCACCCTCGCCCCGGTGGCCCGCAGTCTCGGCTTGCGTCATTTGGACAACCGCGGGAATCGGGCTGACGCTCTTCGGTCGACGGGCAGTCGCGCCCAGGCGGGGAGTGTGAGCTGGCGCGGATTGGTCCATACCGGCATAAAGTGGGTGTAAAGGTACTCCAGGTGGGTCCGGGAGGCGTGATGTCCGTACATCCCGACGCGTCGCCGCAGCGCGCGCAGCATGATCCCGAGGACACGCTCAGCCAGCTCGGGAGTTCGTGGCACTGGGCGCTCGGCGTCGCCCTCGCGACCCTGATCCCGGGAATCCTGGTGCTCGTCTGGCCCGACGAGACACTGCACATCCTGGCCGTGATCATCGGGCTGCAGCTCCTGGTGGTGGGCGGGTTCCGCTTCGTCGCGGCCTTCTCGCACAGCAACGACGCCGGCGGCAGCCGGCTGGCGAGCGTGCTGATCGCGATCCTGGCCATCCTGGCGGGCGTCCTCGTGCTGCGCCATCCGATGCAGACCATCGGGGCGCTGTCCCTGATCGTCGGAGTGTTCTGGCTGATCACCGGCGTACTCACGGCGTACGTCGCGATCGCCGACCGGCTCCTCGTCCACCGAGGGCTGCTCTTCGGCCTGGGCGCGCTCGGCGCCGTCGCCGGAATCGTCGTGCTCTGCTTCCCGGTGGACTCCGCGGTCGCCCTCACGCGCCTGCTGGGCCTGTGGCTCGTCCTGCTCGGCGTGTTCGAAGTCGTGATGGCCCTGGTGATGCGTTCCGCCACCCGCCGGCTCACCGCGACGAGGTAGCCGCCCGCACCCATTGCCTTGCGGCACAAGGTAGTTGCTGACTATCTTGTGCCGCATGACAAAGGAGCCGCCGGCGACCGGTGATCAACGGCGCAGCCAGCTCCTGCGCGGGGTGCTCGACCTGTGTCTGCTGGCCCTGATCGCCGAACGGCCCAGATACGGCTTCGAGTTCGCCGAGGCGCTCGCCGCCGGCGGACTGGAGCTGGTCAGCGACGGCAGCATCTATCCGCTGCTCGCCCGGATGGAACGGGCGGGGCTGATCTCCTCGTACCGCGCCCCGTCGCCGAGCGGCGGCGCCCCGCGCAAGTACTACCGGCTGACCGACGCGGGGCACGCCGAGCTCGGCCGCGGCCGGGCCGACTGGCTCGCCTTCGCCGGACCGGTGGGCCGGATCCTGACCACCGCCACCACGCCATCCACGGGGGAGAACACGGCATGACCAACGCGCAGATACTCGCGGCCTGCCGCAGCAACTGGGAGTACCGCGGGATCGACGACGCCTCCATGCGCGAGATGCTCGACGAGCTCGCCGCACACCTGGAGGACGCGGAAGCCGCCGGCCGCACCGGGCGGGACGTCGTCGGCGGCGACGTACGCACCTTCGCCGCCGCCTGGGCCCGGGCCCGCTCCCCGCTCCCGCGCCGCGTGCTGCGCACCGCCTCCCTGGGCTGCTACTTCGCCGGCTGGGTCCTGTTGCTGCCGTACCTGATCCGGTGGACCACGCAGCTGGACGTGACCCCCGGCAACATCGCGTTCTGGGTGGTCCTCGCCGTGGTCACCATCACCTGGAAGCTGCGCCGGGGCAGCCTCGGCATCCGCCGGAGCTGGGCCGTCGCCGTCCTCGTCGCGCTCCCCGCGGGGATTCTCGCCGACTGGCTGGCCGGTGACGGACCGCTGTTCACGCTGCCGCTGTGGGCGCCGTTGCTCCTGCTGCTGCCCGGGCTGCCGTACGCCGTCGCCGACGCACGGGCCAAGAGGAACGACGCCGCCTGACGCCGGATGCGACCCGGTCATACGGGAGATCACGCCGCGGCTGCTTTCTGTCAGGTACGCGGTGCCGTCCGGGTGAGGGTCAGGCCGTCCACGAAGCGCGCCGACCCCGCGGCCCTCGAAGTGGGCCAGGCGCTTCCCGGTCGCGGTGTCGTAGACGGCCACGCCCGCGGTGGAATCCGTGACCCACAGCCGACCGCGGGCGTCGACCCGCAGGCCGTTGGCCGTGCGGCGGCCGTCGGTGCCGGAGGGCAGGAACACCTCTGCTCGGGCGGTGCGCGGAGGTGCTCGACGCCCAGCGGTGATCTTTCCGCCCGCGCGGACCCGCACATGTTTTTTGCTCGAATTTGGAACTGTGCGGGTGGTCTGCTCATCAGGACTTAGGGGAGACCAGCCGCTCTGCCCTCGGGGGCAGTCAAGACCGTTCGGAGCGAAGTTCGTGCACCAGTACCCGCAGCGCCCGCGGCCTGACGACCAGCAGTCGTACCAGGACTACCCGCCCCAGGGGCATGGCGGCCAGCAACAGCAACAGCAACAGCAACAGCAGCAGTACCAGCAGCAGCACCAGCAGTCTTACGAGGTGCCCTCGCCCTACCCGGGCCGGCCGCCGTACGCCGAGCCGCCCACCGCGGCCGGGTACCCGCACGACCCCGAGCCCCCGCAGCCCAAGCGGTCCCGGCGCCGAATATGGATCAGCGCCGTGGTCGCCCTCGCGCTCCTCCTCGGCGGCGGAGGGTTCGCCGCCTGGAAGCTCGACTGGTTCTCGGGCAACGGCGAGGCGGTGACCTTCGGCAAGAACACGCCCCCGTCCCCGGCCGCGGGCGCGTCCGACGCGGGTGCGCCGAGCGCCGAGGCCAAGCCCTCCGGCGACCCGGACGTGCTCATGCCCACCGGCCCGAAGTCGGACTTCAAGCAGACCGCCAAGCTCGACGACGGCACGATCATCGCCAAGACCCGCCTGGCGGGCGCGAAGTCCGGCTTCGAGGGCGACGTGTGGGTGTGGGCCCCCAAGCAGTACGACGACCCGAAGTACGCGAAGAGCGGCTTCCCGGTGCTCATCGCGCTCCCCGGCGGCAACGGCTTCCCCAACAACTACTGGGCGGACACCAGCCTCGGCCTCCAGAAGGCCATCATCGAGGGCGTCAAGGCCGGCACCAGCCTCCCGTACATCGTGATCATGCCGGTGCTCAACCCGGACGCGAAGTACTACTACGACGGCTCCGACATCCCCGGCCAGGCCAAGATGGGCACGTGGATCGCCGAGGACGTACCGGCGCTCGCCAAGGCCAACTTCCGTACCTACAAGTCCCGTGACGGCTGGGCCTTCATGGGCTCGTCCTCGGGCGCGTTCGTCGGCATGAAGACCGTGCTCCAGCACCCGGACAAGTTCAAGGCCGTGATCGCCAGCGGCGGCGAGATCGTCCCCGACTCCCCGCTGTGGAAGGGCCACCAGGCGGAGATGGACGCGAACAACCCGGAGAAGCTCGCCCAGAAGCTGATCGACACCAAGGGTCCCGAGGTCTACATCAACTTCCAGATCGGCACGAAGGAGTCCGGCAAGGACCGAATGGTGAGGTTCCAGCAGCAGTACGGCAAGGGCCCCGTCAAGACGACCATCCGCGACATCCAGAACGGCGAGCACAACGGCTGGCACTACGTCCGGGGCATGAAGGAAGGCTCACTGGAGTGGGTCAGCAAGGTCCTGAAGGCACCGAAGCCGGAGGCAGGCTGACACATCCGGGACGGGCCCGGGGGCCGGTCCTGGGGGTGGGGTGGGGGAGGCGGGGCGGGGGCTTCGGGGGCGGGGTCCACTGCCTTTGCGATTCCGTCCGGGCGTCACGCACCCCCCACCGCCCCTGCCCCTCCCTTCCCACCGCCCGCCCCTGCCACCCGCTCCCGCCCCCGCGTCTGCCGCCGTTCGGCCGCGCCCTCCGGCGTGGCGCTCGCCACGTCACTCCCGTCCCAGGCAACCCGCGCCGTCGTTCATACCTCTGTAAAGGGTGTAAGGGGGACCGATCGGTCCGGCCCGCGCTCCCCAGGTGAGCGCCGGAGAAGGAACGGGACAACAACCGTGCAGCATGACCAGCAAGGCGAGGGCAGCCCCATGACCACGGGCCGCCGTCGCCCCCACCGCCTGCGCCTGCTTCTGATCAGCGGCGGTCTCGCGCTCACCCTCGCCGGGGGCGGCGCGGCCGCGTACAAGTTCGGCCTCTTCTCCGACATAGGGGATCCTGTCTCCTTCGGCAAGGTCCAGGAGAAGACGGCCACGGCCTCCGAGGCCCTGCCGGAGGTGCTCATGCCCACCGGGCCCGCGGCGTCGTTCGTCCGGACCAGCCGCCTGCCCGACGGCACCCAGATCGGCAAGGCCACCCTCACCGGGAAGAAGTCCGGCTTCACGGGCGACGTGTGGGTGTGGGTGCCGAAGGAGTACGACGACCCGAAGTACGCCCAGAGCGGCTTCCCGGTCCTGATCTCCCTGCCCGGCGGCCGCGGCTACCCCACGAACTACTGGGGCACGGGGCCCGGCCTCGGCCTCCAGCAGGCGGTCGCCGACGGCGCCAAGTCGGGCAAGAGCCTGCCCTTCATCCTGATCATGCCGGTGACCAACGCGGACACCAAGCACCACTTCGACGGATCGGACATCCCCGGCCAGCCCAAGATGGGCACCTGGATGGCCGATGACGTCCCCGATTTCGCGAAGGCCAATTTCCGGACCTTCACCTCCCGCGACGGGTGGGCCTTCATGGGCTCGTCGGCCGGCGGATTCAACGGCTTCAAGCAGCTCCTGAAGTACCCCGACCGGTTCAAGGCGGCCATCGCCAGCGGGACCGACATCGTCCCCGACTCCCCGCTCTGGAACGGGAACACGCGGGCCATGGACGAGAACAACCCCGAGAAGCTCGCTGCCAGGCTGATCGACGCGGGCGGTCCCGACGTCTACGTCAAATTCCAGATCGGCACCAAGGAGACCGGCCGCGAGCAGGCCGAGAAGTTCATGAAGGAGTACGGCAAGGGCCCCGTGCACACCTCGCTCCAGGTGATCCAGGATGGTGAGCACAACGGAAAGTCGTATGTGCGCGGCATGAGGGAGGGCTCCCTGGAGTGGATCAGCAAGGTGATGAAGGGACCGACACCCGCTCCCGGCGTGCGATGAGCACGGTGGTGAAGGGGGCATCGGCGGCTGCCGCCGCAGGCATCGCGGCGGTGTGCGCCATGGCCTTCATGAAGGCCCCCGGCGAGAGGCCGGTGCTCCCCTTCCCCACCGTCGGGGTACTCATGGCCGGTGGCGAGCACTGGTGCACCGCGAGCGTCGTCGACAGCCCGAAGGGCAACGTCGTCGCCACCGCCGCGCACTGCGTCGCCCCCGCCGGCGAGGACGGGCAGCCCGGTGAGGTCGCCCACGACGGCCTGGCCATCGGCGAGCTCTCCTTCGCCCCGGCCTTCTCCGGCGAGGGCGACGGCACGCAGCCCCTGGGGGTGTGGAAGGTCAAGGCGATCCACGTGGACGACCGCTGGTCCAAATGGGGCGAGGACACCGCCGACTTCGCCTTCCTCACCATGGCGCCGGACGAGGACGGGCGCAGCGTCCAGGAGGCCGTCGGTGGCCGTGCCGAGGCCCCCAGGCCCGAATGGACCTCCGGCTACGAGCGGGACGTCACCGTCATCGGCTACCCGGAGTCCGAGCGCAACCCGCAGAACAGGCCCGTCTCCTGCACCACGCAGACCCGCCACGACGAGGAGGACCCCGACATGCTCTACATGAGCTGCGCGGGCTTCTGGACGGGCACCAGCGGCAGCCCCTGGATCGCCGACCGGGGCGGGGCGGACCCCGCCGGGCACCTCATCGGGGTGCTGAGTGGCGGGGACACCGACGTGGACTCCACGGCCGCGCTGTTCGACGAGCGGGCGAAGGCGCTGTACGAGCGGGCCGCGCAGGGCTGAGCGCCGCCGTTGTGGACGCCGGGTACGAAGACGCCGCCGGCTCCGGCCGGGAGGTGGGCGGCGGCGCGGGCGAGGGTCTCGTCGAGGCGGGCGGCGGGCTCGCCCGGGCCCTTGAGGGAGGTGTCGACGCGGGCGTTGACGGCAGAGCGGGACCCCGGCGGTGCTGAACTGCCTTAGGGTCTGTATCGAGTTTCCCCGCGGCGTCGCGACGCCCGGCACGCACCCTCGGCGCACGAGCCACATGCCCTGGTAGCTCCGCTACGAGGACATGCGTCCCGCACGCCGAGGGTATGCACCGAACGCCGCTCCTTGCTCCACGGGGCAACTCGATACAGGCAACTCGATACAGACCCTAAGGCGCCAGGCCCGTCTTCGCGCCCGCGCCGCAGAGGGGGATCACCGCCGTGCGGCCCTGCAAGGGGTCGGTGGGAGCGGTGGGGGAGACCGCCGCCCAGCAGGCCGCTGCCGTCGGTTCGACGAAGAGGCCGCGGCGGGCCAGGTCGCGCTGGGCCTCGCGCAGCCGGGCGTCCGGGACCGTCACGAAGGTGCCGCCCGACGCCCGGACCGCTGCCAGGATCTGGCGTGCGCGCGGCGGCGCCGGGATCGCGATCCCCTCGGCCAGTGTCGGCCGCTGTTCCACCGGAGCGGCATCCTCCGCGCCCGCCGCGAACGCCTCCGCCAGGGGGGCCACAGCTTCCGACTGGACCGCGATCAGGGCCGGCGGGCGCACCCCGCGCCGGGCCAGTTCCTGCGTCGCCAGCGCGGCACCGAGCAGCAGGGTGCCGTTGCCCACCGGTACCACCAGCGCCTCCGGCAGCCGCCGGCCCATCTCCTCCCACACCTCGTACACGTAGGTCTTCGTCCCGTGCAGGAAGTACGGGTTGAACACGTGGCTGGCGTAGAAGACACCGGGGGCGTCCGCCTCCTTGCGGGCGGCCAGGGCGGCGGCTTCGCGGCCGCCCGGGACCACGCGGACGACCGCCCCGTGCGCCCGCATCTGCTCGGTCTTCTTCTCCGACGTCCCCTCGGGCACGAAGATCTCGCAGTCGAGTCCGGCCCGGGCGCAGTACGCCGCCACCGATGTTCCCGCGTTGCCGCTGCTGTCCGCCACGACGCGCTGCGGCGCCAGCCGCCGGGCGAGTTCGACGAGCATCACGGCGCCCCGGTCCTTGAAGGACAGGGTCGGCATCAGGTAGTCGAGCTTGGCGTGGATCCGCTCCCCCAGCGGGATCAGCGGAGTGTGACCCTCCGCCAGGGAGATGGAGAAAGCCCCCGGCAGCGGCAGCACCGGGCCGTAGCGCCACAGTGAACCGGGTCCTGCCGACGGTTCGAGCGCCGCGTCCGGATCCGGCGTGAAATCGAGGTCCCAGGGGCCGCCGCACAGAGGGCACCCCCAGGGCGCGGTCCGGACGTCGGCGCGTGTACCGTCCTCGGAGCAGACGTAACCGGGGGGTGCGTGCGTCATGTGCGAAGCGCCTTCGTTTCGAGCATGGCCGTCGTGTGGCACGGATGTTACGCGTTCGTCGTCCTCTTGAGGGTCGCGCCGAGGGTGGGTCAACCTTTTTGAGACCGCAGCCCGTTTGGCCGTCTGCGTTGTCATGGTCACGCTTGCGCGCGGCCCGCCCGCCGGCCCCCGCAGTGCACCACCCAAGAGGAGACCCCGTCACATGCCAGTGATGCGTCATACGCGCCGGAAGATCGCCGGCATCAGCGCGACCGCGGTCGTGGCCCTCGCGCTGGGCGCGGCCGCCGCGCTGCCCGCCTCGGCCGTCGGCAGCGAGGCGCGCGGTGTGGTCCAGAACGCCGGGGCCCCGGGGTCCGTGCCCAACAGCTACATCGTGACCCTGAAGGACTCCGCGCCCCGCTCGACCAGCGTGAGCGGCAAGCTCGTCGCCAGGAAGTACGGCGCGAAGATCGACCGGACCTACAGCGCGGCCCTCAACGGCTACTCCGTCGAGGTCTCCCCGGCCCAGGCCGAGAAGCTCGCCGCCGACCCGGCGGTCCAGTCGGTCGTGCAGAACCGCACCTTCACCGTCAGCGCCACCCAGCCCGCCCCGCCGTCCTGGGGCCTGGACCGCGCCGACCAGCGTGCGCTGCCGCTCAACCAGAGCTACACCTATCCCGACCAGGCAGGCCAGGGCGTCACCGCGTACGTCATCGACACCGGGGTCCGCATCACGCACCAGGACTTCGGCGGCCGTGCCTCCTACGGCTACGACGCGATCGACAACGACTACACCGCCCAGGACGGCCACGGCCACGGCACGCACGTCGCCGGCACCGTCGCGGGCACCTCGTACGGCGTGGCCAAGAAGGCCAAGATCGTCGGCGTCCGCGTCCTCGACAACGAAGGCTCCGGCACCACCGCCCAGGTCGTCGCCGGCATCGACTGGGTGACCCGCAACGCCGTCAAGCCGGCCGTCGCCAACATGTCGCTCGGCGGCGGCGCGGACACCGCACTGGACACGGCGGTCCGCAACTCCATAGCCTCCGGCATCACCTACGCCGTGGCCGCGGGCAACGAGTCGACGAACGCCTCCACCAAGTCCCCGGCACGCGTCGCCGAGGCCATCACCGTCGGCGCCACCACCAGCACCGACGCCAAGGCGAGCTACTCCAACTACGGCGCCTCCCTGGACATCTTCGCGCCGGGCTCCGCCATCACCTCCGCGTGGGGTACGGGCGACACCGTGACCAACACCATCAACGGCACCTCGATGGCCACTCCGCACGTCGCGGGCGCGGCGGCCGTCTACCTGTCGCAGAACCCGTCCAGCACTCCGGCCCAGGTGGCCACCGCGCTGATCGGATCCGCCACCCCGGACAAGGTGACCGGCGCCGGCACCGGTTCGCCGAACCGCCTGCTGCACGTCACCGCCCTGGGTCCCGTCCCGCCGGGCGCGCGCTTCGAGAACACCGCCGACCGGGCGATCAACGACAACGCGACCGCCGAGTCCTCGGTCGCCGTGAGCGCAGTCGTCGGCAGCGCCCCGACGACGCTGAAGGTCCCGGTCGACATCAAGCACACGTACATCGGTGACCTGAGGGTCGACCTGGTCGCGCCCGACGGCACCGTCTACACCCTGCACAACCGCTCGGGCGGCAGCGCCGACAACATCATCAGGACCTTCACGGTGAACGCCTCCTCCGAGGCGGCGCCGAACGGCACGTGGAAGCTCCGGGTGAACGACAACGCCAGCGGCGACACCGGCAAGATCGACTCCTGGGCGCTCCAGTTCTGAGGAGCGGGCCGCAGGCGGTGATTCAGGCCTGAGGAAACAGCGGGGGCGACCGAGTGCCGGTCGCCCCCGCTGCGTACTATTCGCGCATCCGTTCGCGCCCTCCGTGGTGCCTCCCGGCGCCCCGCGATGCCCCCGCCACCCGCGATGCCCTCTGCCACCTGCGATGGAGTACGACCCCTTGAGCATCCCGCCGAGTCCTCCTCCCGGACCGGGCCACCGCTGGCCCCCGCCGCCACCGCAGCCGGGATGGGGACCGCCGCTCGGCCTCGGGCCGCAGCCGCCGGCGCTCAACGGCTTCGCCCTCGCCTCGCTCCTGGCCGGACTCCTGTGCTTCCCGCCGCTCGGCATCGCCTTCGGCATCGCGGCCCTCGTGCAGATCGCGAAGAAGGGGGACCGGGGCAAGGCCCTGGCGGTCACGGGGCTCGTGCTGTCCGTCGTGATGACCGGCGTGATGGTCTTCGCCGTCGGCCGCCTCACCGTGGCGGTCGACGGCCGGCTCGACGGGCTGAGCGAGTACACCGAAGTCGAGGGCGAGCTGCGGGACATCAGCGAGCTGAAGGCGGGCGACTGCTTCAACGTCCCGGGCGGGGACCTCTTCGACGAGCGGCCTCTGGTGTACGCGGTCGACTGCTCGCGGGTGCACCACGCCGAGGTCACCGCGTCCAGCACGGTGGGCGCCGCCGACCCCGATTCGACCGAGGCCGACCGGGCGGCGGAGGACGCCTGTTGGAAGGCCCAGGACGAGTACGCCATGGACACCTGGGCCCTGCCGGAGTTCGCGGAGATGTTCTACTTCGCGCCTTCGCGGGAGTCCTGGAGCCAGGGCGACCGGATGCTGCTCTGCGTGATCGGCACGACGGAGGAGGAGTGGCGCGGCAGCCTGCGCCGGGATGCCGGGATGCTCAAGCCCGAGCAGGCGGCCTTCCTGCGGGCGGCCAACGGCGTCGAGTTCGTCATGAGCCGGCCGCCCGAGGAGGACGTCGACGACGCCCTGCGCAAGCACCAGGCGTGGGCGCTGGAGATGCACGCGGCGCTCGGCGAGGAGGCGAAGGTCCTCCAGCGGGACGCGGCCCGGCCGGGGCTGGAGACGGTCGTCCCGGTGCAGCTCAAGGAGATCGAGGTGGCCCGCGCGGCCTGGCAGCGCGCCTCCCAGGCGCGTACAGGGGCGGAGTTCGACCGGCTGTGGGACCGGGCCCGGGCCGCGATGTCGCTGGAGACGGAGAAGGCGTTGCGCGGCGCGTACGGGCTTTCGACGCGGATCCCGCAGTGGCTGGAGGACGACCAGCGCAGCACGCAGGACGCGGAGGACTGGCCCGGGCGGAGGCCCTCGTCCGAGGCGGTGTGACGTCGTCGGGGTAACGCACGGTAACGGGTTTGAGTGACCTGGCTTCATCACTTCGGGTGAAACTCTGGCCCTTGCTTGCGGTATTCAACCGTCGGTTGCCAGGGTGTAGCTGTCTGTCAACCTGATGGGAGTGGCCAGTGACTTTCGGTGAGCAGCCGGCCTATCTTCGCGTGGCCGGTGATCTTCGACGTCAGATCGTCGACGGTTCTCTGCCCCCGCACGCCCGGCTCCCGTCCCAGGCCCGCATCCGCGAGGAGTACGGGGTCTCCGACACCGTGGCCCTGGAGGCGCGCAAGGTCCTCATGGCGGAGGGGCTGGTCGAGGGCCGGTCCGGGTCCGGTACGTACGTGCGCGAGCAGCCGGTGCCGCGGCGGGTGGCCCGCTCCGGCTACCGCACGGGCGGCGCCTCGACGCCGTTCCGGCAGGAGCAGGCCGACTCCGGCGCGCGGGGGACGTGGGAGTCGAGCAGCGAACAGGCGGGCGCGCCCGCGGAGATCGCCAAGCGGCTCGGCATCGAGCCGGGCGAGCGGGTGATGCGGACGCGGTACGTCTTCCGCGACGCGGGGGAGGCAATGATGCTCTCGACCTCCTGGGAGCCGCTCGCCGTGACCGGGCGGACCCCGGTGATGCTGCCGGAGGAGGGCCCGCTGGGCGGCTCCGGGGTCGTCGAACGGATGGCGGCGATCGACGTCGTCGTCGACAACATGGTGGAGGAGGTCGGCGCGCGGCCCGGCCTGGCGGAGGAGAACCTCCTGCTCGGCGGGGTCCCGGGGCACGTGGTGCTGGTGATCGGCCGTACCTACTACGCCTCCGGCCGCGCGGTGGAGACCGCCGACGTCGTCGTCCCGGCGGACCGCTACCGCCTCTCCTACCACCTCCCGGTGCGCTAGGTCCTGTCTGGAGTTCCCCCGCGGCGTTGCGGTGTCTGGTGCCGCCGCTCCTTCTCCCGCGCTGGAACTCCAGACAGGACCTAGGAGTCTCCTGAAGATCTTGCTTCGGCCGCCCGATTCACACCAGACTGCCGGTAAATGTCAATCGGGTTGAACCGGTGCAAGCCGGGCGTGTTTTCAAGATCTTCATCAGACTCCTAGGGGCGTTGCCGGGGCGGGGGCGGGGGCGGGGACCCGGCGGGTTTCGGCGCGATGCTGATCGCCCCCGGCTGCTCTGAAGGACGGCTTCCGCAGCCCGCGGGGTGGCCGCGCCGCCCCCGGTGACGCCTTTACGGCGGCCGGAACGGCCCTGTTCCCGGGCCCGTGGAGGGCTCGGACGACACGTTCCCCCCGAAGCTACCTGCGGGTATACCCGTCCGTAGGAATGCCGGGGGCGCGCGGTGGCTCCTCCCGATGCCCGCGCGCGCCTGGTCCGGACCGGCGCGCGCGGCGCACTCGTACGCGTGGCCGGATGCGTACGCCTGCCGGGTATCTCTTCGTGAAAAACCGTATCCGCTCCGTGAAGGTCGGGCGTAAGGTCGGGCATATGCGCAATGCGGTTTCCCGGGCAGATACGTCGGCGGAGGGTGTAACGCGATGAACGACAGCGGTGCCCTGCTCCCGTGGCTGGTCATACGTCAGGACGACAACGGCAACCGCTACCGGGTGGGCCGGTACGCCACCCGGGCCGAGGCCCAGAAGGTCGCCGAAAGTCTCGACGGCCAAGGACACAAGCAGCTCTACTGGGTCGAGCGGATCGGCCAGACCGCCACGATGAACTGAGCTGAGCGGCGCCTCACGGCGCTGGCATAGGCTCCGCCCATGACTGTACGCGTGGTCGTGGGCGGAGCCCTTTGTCATGAGGGGCGCCTGCTGGCTGCCCGCCGCAGCGCACCGCCGGAGCTCGCCGGACGCTGGGAGCTGCCGGGCGGGAAGGCCGAACCGGGCGAGTCCGTCCCCCAGGCGCTGGTGCGCGAACTGCGCGAGGAACTCGGTGTGGAGACCGAGCCGCTGGAGCGGATCCCGGGGGAGTGGCCGCTGAAGCCCGGCCTGGTCCTGCACGTGTGGACGGCGCGGCTGCTCTCCGGGGTGCCGGCGCCGCTGGAGGACCACGACGAGCTGCGCTGGCTCGGGCCGGAGGAGCTGGAGTCGGTGGACTGGCTCGACCAGGACCGCCCCGCCGTCGCCGAGGCCGGCCGCCGACTGAGCGCGGACCGGCCCGGCGCCCGGCCGCCGGGTGTCCGCGGGGACGGCGGCGACGGGGGCGGGGGTGGTGGCGGCGTGTGACGCACGCGGTATGGGCCGTCTGCGCGACGGTGCGCCGGTGGGTTCGGGATCGAGTGGTACGACGCCCCGAATATCGGGTATGTCGCTATTAATCCCTATCTCGTCCCCCTTTCGTCCCAGACGAACCGGACTGGGGTCGCAGTTGGCCCGGGAAGTGATCGGCGTGATCGACACAGACGGTGAGAGCGTCGAATGGGCCTTCCCCGCCGAGCCCGGCGCCGTCCGCACCGCTCGCCACGCCGTGCGCGGAACCCTGCACGAGTGGGGCCTCGAAGCCGTCGGCGACCTGACCGTCCTGCTGGTCAGCGAACTCGTCACCAATTCCCTCCGCTACGCCTCCGGCCCCATCGGGGTCCGCCTGATATGGCGGAATCCAGCCGCCGACGGCCTCGCGGACTCCCCCTCCAGAGGTCCCGCGCTCCTGGTGGAGATCTCCGATCCGCTTCCGGATCCGCCCCGGGAGCGGGTGGCCGGCGCCGAGGACGAGGGGGGCCGCGGACTGCACCTCGTGGCGGTCTCCTCGCGGCGATGGGGAACGCGTCACGGGAAAACAGGGAAGACTGTGTGGTTCGAGTTGGCTCTTCCTGGTGAGTAACAAGGTGAGCGGTGGCGGGAGAACCCCCGCGGCCCTTCCGGCGGTGGCCGGAGAGGGGGCCGGGGGAGATCGCGCGACATGGCTCGAAATCATCGAGACCGTGCTGTGATCGTGAACGCCGTGCCGTCCGGGGTCGTGGTGCTGAATACTGCCGTCATGGCCGGTCCGGTTGCGGTGAGCTGGAGGGGACGGTCGCGTGAGCGAAATACCTGCGCAGGCACATCAGGCCGACGTGCCTCGGGAGACATGGCACGACGCCCTGTGGCACAGCAGTCCGCCTGGCTCGATATATGACTACATAAAGGTCGCATCCTTCTCGATCGGGCCCGACGGGTACATCGACCAGTGGAGCCTGCGCGCCGAGGAGCTCTTCGGGCTGACGGCCGCCCAGACCGTGGGGCGCGACCCGGTCGACGCCTTCATGCCGCCCGAACTGCGCCCCGGCGCCCACCGCAAGGTCGCCGAGATCCTCGACGGCAAGGAGTGGACCGGCCTGATCCCCTTCCGGATCCCCGGCGGCAACGGCGCGCACGGCGTGGCCGAGATCTATGTGATGCCCACCCAGACCGAGACCGCGGAACGGGCCGCCCTCTGCGTCGTCGTCGACGTACGCGCGCTGCGCCGCATCGAATCCGACCTTGCCGCTTCACAAGCCATATTCGGCCAATCTCCGTTCGGCTTCCTGCTCTTCGGCACGGACCTCACCGTGCAGCGGGCCAACCGCCGCTTCGCCACCGTCTTCGGTGGCACCGCCGAGACGCACCGCGGCCGCACCGTGCACGACTACCTGCCCGCGCACGAGGCCGACCGGATGGCGGAGGCCCTGCGCCGGGTGCTGGACACCGGCGACGCCGTCACCGACCTCCGCATCACCGGATCCACCCCGCGCAGCCGGGAGAACCGCCACTGGTCCATCAACCTCTACCGCGTGCACGGCGGCAGCGGCCGCCCCATCGGCGTCGCCGGCATCGGCACGGACGTCACCCGCCGCCACCTCGCCGCCCGCGAGGCCGCCGGGGTACGGCGCAACCTCGCCCTGCTCAACGAGGCCGGGCACCGCATCGGCAACTCCCTCGACCTGGAGACCACCGCCCGGGAACTCCTCGACGTCACCGTCCCGGGCTTCTGCGACCTGGCCGCCGTCGACCTCTACCAGGGGCTGCTGCTCGGCGACGACGACCGGCCCGCACGGCCCCAGGGACCGGGCGTGCCCAGCCTGCCCGGCCAGGGCCCGGCCCGCACGCCCTCAGCGCCGCTGCGCCGGGTGGCCTTCTCCTCCGCCGTGTCGGACGCCCCGCTGTCGGGCCCCGGCGCCCTGGTGTCCGTCGGCGACATCCACCGCTATCCCGCCGCCTCGCCGGGTGCCCTCGCCCTGCGCACGGCGCGGCCGCGGCTGATCGAGGGCGGCGGCGGGGAAGACCTCGTGCAGTCCACCCTGGTGGTGCCGATGGTCGCCCACGACACGGTGGTCGGACTGGCGCAGTTCTCCCGTACGAAGGGCAGCGAGCCCTTCGGCGAACGGGACCGGGCGGTGGCCGTGGAACTCGCCGCCCGCGCCGCCGTCTGCATCGACAACGCGCGGCTGTACCGGCGCGAACACGAACGGGCGCTGATACTGCAACGCAGCCTGCTGCCCCCTGGCGACCCGGAGGCGGCCGGCCTGGACATCGCCTGCCGCTATCTGCCGGGCAACGCGGCCACGGAGGTCGGCGGCGACTGGTTCGACGTCATCGAACTGCCCGGGCACCGCACGGCCCTGGTCGTCGGCGACGTCATGGGCCGGGGCCTGCGGGCCGCCGTCGCCATGGGCGAACTGCGCACCGCCGTACGGACCCTGGCACTGCTGGACCTGGAACCGGCGGAGGTGCTGACCGCGCTCGACGAGATCGCGCGCGGGCTCGGCGCACCCGGCGGCTCCCAGCAGGCCTCCCGCGCGGCCCTGCACTCGCGGGACTCCGACCGCTCGGAGGTGTACCTCGCCACCTGCGTGTACGCGGTCTACGACCCGGTGACGCGGCGCTGCACCATCGCCAACGCCGGCCACATGCCGCCGGCCCTGGTGTCGCCCCACCACACCGGGCCGGGCGAGGAGCACGAGCCGATGCCCGCCCTGCTGCTGGAGGTGCCGCCCGGGCTGCCGCTCGGGGTGGGCGGGGAGCCGTTCGAGGAGGTCGAGGTGGAACTCCCCGAGGGCGCCCTGCTCGCCCTGTACACCGACGGACTCGTGGAGTCCCGTGACCATCCGCTGGAGGAGGGCCTGCGCGGCCTGCGCGCCGCGCTCGCCGACCCGGTCCGCCCCCTGGAGGACGTCTGCGACCACGTGCTGAACACCCTGGACACCCGGCACGGCGAGGACGACATCGCCCTGCTGATGGCCCGGGTACAGGGGTTGCCCGTGGACGCCGTCGGGGACTGGCAGCTGCCGCGCGAGGCCCGGTCGGTGGGCCGGGCGCGGGAACTGGCCCGGGCGAAGCTGCCGGCGTGGGGCCTCGAAGGCCTGCTGGACACCACCGAGCTGCTGGTCAGCGAACTCGTCACCAACGCCCTGCGCTACGGCGAGGGCGAGATCCGGCTCAGGCTGCTGCTGGACCGGACGCTGGTGTGCGAGGTGTGGGACGCGAACCTGGTCCAGCCGCGCCGCCGGCGCGCCCGCGACACCGACGAGGGCGGCCGGGGCCTGCAACTGGTGGGCATGCTGTCCGCCGGGTGGGGCACCCGGCGCACCCACCGCGGCAAGACCGTGTGGTTCGAGCTGCCCCTGCCCGGCGCGGCGGAGGAGGCCGTCTCGGAACTCTCGGCGGAGCAACTGCTGAACATGTACGGCTGACCCCGGGCCCGGCCGCGGGCCCCCGCCCCCGCAGCCCGGCCCCGCCGGGGCCCGGGGCCGGGGGCCCTGCGGCCGCGGCCGAGCACGCCGAAGGGTGCGCGGACATGGCCGTTCAGGCGGCCCGGCCCTGTTTGAGGGCGGCCAGGCGGGCCTCGATCTCCGAGGCCCGGCCCAGGTCCTCCAGGGACTCGAACTGGGCGTCCAGGGAGGACGCGGCCAACTCCTGCTTGCCCAGGGCCATCGCCTCCTCCCGCCGCACCTTCTCCTCGAAGCGGCCCAGGTCGCTCGTCGGATCCATGACGTCGATGTTCTTCACCGCGTCCAGCATCGTGTTCTGCGCCTGGGCGGTCCGCGCCCTGGCCACCAGCTCGTCCCGCTTCGCCTGGAGCTCCGTCAGCTTGTTCCGCATCGACTCCAGGCCCGACCGGAGCCGGTCGACGACGACCGTCTGCGCGGCGATCGTCGGCTCGGCCGCCTTCGCCTCCTTCTCCGACTGCAGCTGCCGGCCCAGCGCCACCTTCGCCAGGTTGTCGAACCGGTCGGCCTCCGCCGTCGCCCCCGACGCCCTCAGCTCGTCCGCCTTCCCGCTCGCGGCCAGGGCCTTGGAGCCCCACTCGGCGGCCGCGTCCACGTCCTCCTTGTGGTCCGCCTCCAGCATCCGCAGGTTGCCGATCGTCGTCGCGACCGCCTGGTCCGCCTCCGAGATGTTGTTGCTGTAGTCCCGGATCAGCTGGTCCAGCATCTTCTGCGGGTCCTCCGCCTGGTCCAGCAGTGCGTTGATGTTGGCCTTGGCGAGCTGGGTGACCCGGCCGAGGATCGTCTGCTTGCTCATGATGGGCCTCTCCTGGTGAGGGATGGTCTGTCCGGTACGGACCCGCGCCGCGGGCGGTTCAGAAGCGGCCGCCACCGCCCATGCGGCCCCGGGTGCCGCCGCCGCCGAAGGACCCCGGGCCGCCGCCCCCGCCGAAACCGCCGAAGCCCCCGCCGCCGCCACCCCCGAAGCCGCCCCGCAGGATCTCGCCGAGGATGATCCCGCCCAGCACGGCCCCGCCCTGCCCGCCGCCGCGCCGGCCCGCGTACGGGTCCTGGTACGCCCGCACGTCCTGCTCCGCCAGCTGCTGCGCCTGCCGCGCCAGCGCGTCCGCCTGCTGGGCCTCCGCCAGCGCCTGCGAGGGATCGCCCGCCGCCAGCGCCCCGGACCGCTCCAGATGCCGGCCCGCCTCCGCCAGCCGTGTGCGGGCCTGGCTGCCCACCGCGCCCCGGGTGGTGGTGATGTAGTCCGTCGCCGCGCTGATCGCACTGCGCGCCGACAGCATGGCCTGGTCGAGGAGGGCCGCGGCCCGCTGCCGGCCCGACTCCCGCTGCCGGGCCCCGGCCAGGGCCTCGTCCAGGGCCGCGTCCGCCTCCTCCACCCGGCGCAGGGCGTCGATCGGGTCGTACCGGCCGGCCGCCTCCTCCCGCCGTACGCCGGCCAGTACGGACTCGGCCCGGCCGATGCGACCGCGCAGGTCAGCCGTCGAGGTGCCCTCGGCGGTACCGGTCAGCAGCCCGCGGGCGTCCGCGAGGTCGGTCTCCGTCTCGGTCAGCGCGCCCGGCAGCTTCCCGGCCGCCTCCGCCAGCTCCTGCGCCCGCCGCTCGACCGCGTCCATCAAGGTCGCCGCCTGGCCCACCGCGCCTTCGGCGGACCGCACGTGCACGGCCGCCGTGCCGTTCTCCCCGGCGTCGACCGCCGCGTGGGCCAGGCCCAGGTTGGTCGCCGCGAACAGCAGCCGGTCCTTGGCCTGTTCGGGATGGGAGGCGACCGGCGCGGAGGCGGAGTCCGCGTACCGCCGGGTCAGCGCGGTCAGCGTCGCCTCGGCGGTGGTGGTGCGCCCGGTCAGCTCCAGGTAGTGCTCCTCCACGGCCGCCAGGGCCCGCGGGGCGTTCTTCTCCAGGTCCCGCAGGCGGTCGAAGTCCGCCGCCTGGGCGTCGAGCCGCCGGTTCGCCTCGGTGCAGCGGGCCACGATCTCGTCCAGCATCCGGCGCCGGGTCGCATCGTCCTCCGGGTAGGCGTCGTCGAGCTGCTGGCGCAGCCGGAAGGCGAGCGTCAGCTCGCCCTTGGCGTACTCCACGGCCGCCGTGAAGGGAGCCGCCGCCTCCTCACCGAACTCCGCGATGGCGAAACCGAGTTCCTCGGCGCTGGTGCGGACCGCGTCGTCCGTCTCCACCAGCAGCGACTTCGCCAGGCCGTCCAGTTCCGGCAGCGGGAGGCGGTCCGGCGCCCCTTCGGGCCAGCCCGGGCCGGTCGTCGTCCCGCGGCCGCCGGCCGCGCTCTCCCTGCGCTTGCGGCGCCGGTACGCGTACGCGGCCAGCGCCCCGGCCGCGCCGACCGCGACCACCGGGAGCACGAAGTCCCCGGCGCCGCCGCCGTCGCTGCCGCCGCCGGGGTCGGGCGGGCCGGGCGTGATGGCCGGTGCCGGTACGGGCTGCCCGCCGAGGACCGCGTTGTAGCCGTTCGCCGCGCCGATCGCCGCGCCCGCCCAGTCGTTCTGCCGCAGGGCCGGCTCGATGGCGGTCCGCGCCACCTCGGCCAGCTGCCCCTCGGTGAAACCGGAGTCGACATCGGCCGAATAGGCGTACTGGCGGTCCCCGGTGGCCACCGCCAGCAGGACGTCGTCCCGGCCGAGGCCGTTGCGCTGCGCGGTGGCGTCCGCCCAGCTCTGGGCGGAGCGCCCGGAGAAGTCCCGCACGTACGCCACGAAGAGCTGGATCTTCCGGTCGGCGTACAGGTCGTCGAGGGCGGCGGTGACGGCGGGCTTCCGGTCGCCGAGCGCGTCGACGAGGTCGGTGACCTGCCCTTGCTGCGACAGGGCGACGGGGTCCTCGGCCCGCGCGGCAGGTGCCTCGACGACGACCCAGCCGCCGAGCGCCAGCAGTCCGGCGGCCAGGGCGAGCCCGGCCCGTACGAGTGCTCTGCTGCGCGGCTCGGTTCTCGGCGGGATCACATTTGGGAGGGTATGAGTGCTTCATCCGGCGCGCATCCGGAGCAGCGCGCGGCGACCGGCTCCGGGCTGCTGGCTCCGGGGTCCGGGGTCCTCGCGCGGAGGACCCCGGCCGCCCCCTCAGTCCTTCCGGCGCCCGATCCTGGCGCCCAGCCAGACCAGCGGGTCGTACGTGCGGTCCACCGCCCGCTCCTTCAGCGGGATCAGGGCGTTGTCGGTGATCTTGATGCCCTCGGGGCAGACCTCCGTACAGCACTTGGTGATGTTGCAGTAGCCGAGCCCGTGCTCCTCCTGTGCGGTCCGCTTGCGGTCGAGCCCCGCGTCCGAGGCCGCGTCCAGGGGGTGCATGTCCAGCTCCGCCACCCGCATCAGGAAGCGCGGACCGGCGAAGGCGCCCTTGTTCTCCTCGTGGTCACGCACCACGTGGCAGGTGTCCTGGCACAGGAAGCACTCGATGCACTTCCTGAACTCCTGCGAGCGCTCCACGTCGATCTGCTGCATCCGGTACGCGCCCGGCGCCACCCCCTCCGGTGGCACGAAGGCCGGGACCTCCCGTGCCTTCCGGTAGTTGAAGGAGACGTCCGTGACCAGGTCCCGGACGACGGGGAAGGCCCGCAGCGGGGTGATCGTGATCGTCTCGGTCCGCTCGAAGGTCGACATGCGCGTCATGCACATCAGCCGCGGCCGCCCGTTGACCTCCGCGCTGCACGAGCCGCACTTGCCCGCCTTGCAGTTCCAGCGCACCGCCAGGTCCGAGGCCTGGGTGGCCTGGAGCCGGTGGACGATGTCCAGGACCACCTCCCCGTCGTGCACCTCGACGGTGAAGTCCCGCAGGTCCCCGCCCTCCGCGTCGCCCCGCCAGACCCTGAAGCTCGCGTCGTAGGTACTCATCCGTGCAGCTCCTCTTCGGCGAGGTACTTGACCAGCTCTTCCTTGTCGAACAGCGCCAGCAGGTCGGGGCGGACGGGATCGGTGCGGGTCCGGACCAGTTCGATCCGGGCGGCCGCCGGGTCCGCCGGTACGGGGTCCACCGGGCGGCACAGCAGGTTCACCGGGCGCCAGGTCCGCTCCATCGCCGGGCAGTCCTCGCGGGTGTGCCCGCCCCGGCTCTCGGTGCGCTCCAGGGCCGCGCGGGCCACGCACTCGCTGACCAGCAGCATGTTGCGCAGGTCCAGGGCGAGGTGCCAGCCCGGGTTGAACTGCCGGTGGCCCTCGACGCCGGCCCGTGAGGCGCGTACGCGCAGGGCGGCGAGCCGCTCCAGGGCCTCGGCCATCTCGCCCTCCCGGCGGATGATGCCGACGAGGTCGTTCATGGTCGTCTGGAGTTCCTGGTGCAGGGTGTACGGGTTCTCCGCGCCCTCGGCGGCGTGGAACGGCGCCAGCGCCTCCGCGGCCGCCGCGTCGACCTCCGCCTGGGAGACGGCCGGGCGCCCGGTGGGGGAGGTGCGGCGCGCGGCGTGCTCGGCGGCGTACAGCCCGGCCCGCCGCCCGAAGACCAGCAGGTCGGACAGGGAGTTCCCGCCGAGCCGGTTCGAGCCGTGCATCCCGCCGGCGACCTCGCCCGCCGCGAACAGTCCCGGCACGCCGACGGTGGCCGCGGTCTCGGAGTCGACCGCGATCCCGCCCATCACGTAGTGGCAGGTGGGCCCGACCTCCATCGGCTCCGCCGTGATGTCGACGTCCGCCAGCTCCTTGAACTGGTGGTACATGGAGGGGAGCCGCCGCTTGATCTTCTCGGCCGGCATCCGCGTGGACACGTCGAGGAAGACCCCGCCGTGCGGGGAGCCGCGGCCGGCCTTCACCTCGGAGTTGATCGCGCGTGCCACCTCGTCACGGGGCAGCAGCTCGGGCGGGCGCCGGTTGCGGTCCGGGTCCTCGTACCAGCGGTCGCCCTCCTCCTCCGACTCCGCGTACTTCTCCTTGAAGACGTCGGGCACGTAGTCGAACATGAACCGCTTGCCCTCGGAGTTGCGCAGCACCCCGCCGTCGCCGCGCACGGACTCGGTGACGAGGATCCCCTTCACCGACGGCGGCCAGACCATGCCGGTCGGGTGGAACTGCACGAACTCCATGTTGAGCAGGGGCGCGCCGGCGAGCAGGGCCAGGGCGTGGCCGTCGCCGGTGTACTCCCAGGAGTTGGAGGTGGTCTTGAAGGACTTGCCGATGCCGCCCGTGGCCAGGACCACGGCCGGGGCCTCCAGTACGAAGAAGCGGCCGGACTCGCGTTCGTAGCAGAAGGCCCCCGAGACCCCCGGCCCGTTTTTGAGGCTGTGGTCCTTCAGGACGCGCGTGACCGTGCACTCCTGGAAGACCTTGAGCCTGGCCTCGTAGTCCCCGTGCTCCTTGAAGTCCTCCTGCTGCAGGGCGACGATCTTCTGCTGGAGGGTGCGGATCAGCTCCAGGCCGGTGCGGTCGCCGACGTGTGCGAGGCGGGGATACTCGTGTCCGCCGAAGTTGCGCTGGGAGATCCGCCCGTCGGGGGTGCGGTCGAAGAGGGCGCCCCAGGTCTCCAGCTCCCAGACCCGGTCCGGGGCCTCCTTGGCGTGCAGTTCGGCCATCCGCCACTGGTTGAGGAACTTCCCGCCGCGCATGGTGTCGCGGAAGTGCACCTGCCAGTTGTCGCCGTCGTTGACGTTGCCCATGGAGGCGGCGATCCCGCCCTCGGCCATCACCGTATGGGCTTTGCCGAACAGGGACTTGCAGATCACGGCCGTACGGGCGCCCCGCTCGCGGGCCTCGATCGCGGCCCGCAGCCCCGCGCCGCCCGCGCCGACGACGACCACGTCCCACTGCTGCCGTTCCACTTGAGCCATCAAAAGATCCTCGGGTCGGTGAAGGCGCCGCTGGCCAGCAGGTAGACGTAGAAGTCGCACAGGGCCACGCTGATCAGGGAGGCCCAGGCCAGTTGCATGTGGCGGGAGTTGAGCCGGCTGACCCAGCCCCAGAGCCGGTAGCGCACCGGGTGCTTCGAGAAGTGCTTGAGCCGGCCGCCCATGATGTGGCGGCAGGAGTGGCAGGAGAGCGTGTAGGCCCAGATCAGCGCGATGTTGACCAGGAACAGCAGGGTCCCGAGGCCCATGTGGCCCCATGCGTAGTGCTCGTCGCGGAAGGTCAGCACGGTGTCGTACGTGAGGATGCCCGCCACCGGGATCGCCGCGTAGAAGAAGTACCGGTGGGCGTTCTGGAGGATCAGCGGGAAGCGGGTCTCGCCGGTGTACTTCGCGTGCGGCTCGGCGACGGCGCAGGCGGGCGGTGAGGCCCAGAAGCCCCGGTAGTAGGCCTTGCGGTAGTAGTAGCAGGTCAGCCGGAAGCCGAGCGGGAAGACCAGGATCAGCAGCGCGGGGGACAGGCCCCACCAGCTGCCGAAGAGGTCCCAGTTGGGGCCGCCGCGCATCGGAACGCAGTTCTCCGCGAGACACGGCGAGTAGAAGGGGGAGACGTAGGGGGCCGCGTAGTAGTCGGCGTTGGCGAAGGCCCGCCAGGTCGAGTAGACGATGAAGGCGAGCAGCCCGGCCGCGGTGCCGGCGGGGGCGAGCCACCACCGGTCCGTCCGCAGGTGCCGGGCCGCGATGGCGGCCCGCGAGGCGTCGTGGACGCCGCCGGGCGGATGCTGGGGTCGTTCCGTGCCTGTGGCCAAAGAGGACTCCGGTAGGAGTGATGAGGGGACGCTCCCGCCGGCCCGGCCGCGGGGCGGCCTGGCCTGACGGGGGCGCGGGGTGGACGGCGTGCGGGCCGCGTACGGGCGGCGTCAGGGCGCGTGGCGGTCACGACCGCCGGGGTGTCCTGTCGATCAGGCCGGATCAGGGAGCGGTGCCTGGTGCCGCGAGCCCGGCGTGATCGGCAGGGCACCCCCCTAGGCCCTCGTCGTCGGAGTCCGTCCACAGCGTGCTGTCGTAGGGGGTGTCCGGGACCGTCACCATCCGGGACGGGTCCGGCGGGGCCGGCGCGGGCTTCTGGCGCGCGGCCCGCTGTTCCAGCCGCTCGACCTTGCGCGCCAGCTCGTCCAGGTTGCGCCGTACTGCGGTCAGATCGTCGTTCAGGGACATGACTTGCCCTCACTTCCGCCAGGGTGCGGTGGCAACGCTCATGTGCGCCTGCGAGTGTCGCGCCTGGCGTCCCCGGTTGTGAAGGGACGTGCAGCGATTGCGGGCGCGCAGGCGCGAACTGTGCGCCCCTCCCCGGCCCCCGTTGCCATCCCTCTCCCGGGGAACGCCCTCCCGCCCGCAAGCGGGATTGGTCCGCACGGGTGGGGTTCGCGGCGTGGCGAGAGGCGGCTGCGAAGGGTGCGGAGCGCCGTCGATTTCAGTGGAGTCCGGCAACCGGTGTGATCAGCTCCATATACCGCCGAACGTGATCATGCTTCCCCCACGCCCCGCCCCGGAGGTACCACCCATGTCCCAGAGAAGGCGCAGGTCCTTGGCGCTCCTGACCTCGGGAGTCCTCGCACTGCCGCTGCTCACGGGCTGCGGCGCGGGTGACGACGAGGGCGGGCCGGCCGCCGCAGGCCAGGACATCGCCGCGACCACCCGCGACAAGGTCGCGGACGGGGGTGTGCTGCGGTGGGCGGTGGACACCCTTCCGGACACCCTCAACGCCTTCCAGGCCGACGCGGACGCGACCACCAGCAGGATCGCGGGGGCCGTGCTGCCGCACCTGTTCGTGCTGGACGCCAAGGGGCGGCCGGTGGCCAATCCCGACTACCTGGAGAAGGCCGAGGTCATCGAGCGGGAGCCGAAGCAGGTTGTCCTGTACAAGCTGAACCAGCAGGCCGTGTGGAGCGACGGGCGGGAGATCGGCGCCCCCGACTTCGTGGCCCAGTGGCGGGCCCTGAACGGCAAGGACACGGCGTACTGGACGGCGCGCAACGCCGGCTACGAGCGGATCGAGAAGATCGAGAAGGGCAAGACCGACCTGGAGGTCAGGGTCACCTTCGCCAAGCCGTACGCGGACTGGCGCTCGCTGTTCTCCCCGCTCTACCCCAAGCAGGTCACCGGCACCCCGGACGCCTTCAACGAGGGCGCCCGCGGCACCCTGAAGGCCACCGCCGGGCCCTTCGCCCTCGGGGCGATCGACAAGAAGACGGGCACCGCCGCCCTGACGCGCAACCCGCGCTGGTGGGGCAGGCAGGCCAAGCTGGACACGCTCATCCTGACGGCGGTGCCGCGGGCCGAGCGCCCCGCGGCGCTGGCCGCCGGGAAGGTCGACCTGGCGGAGATCGACCGCTCCGGGGCCGATCGCATCGCACTGGCCCGCCGGGACGCCGCCGGCAAGGGCGGCGCGGGCGCGGGCGGGGCCCCGGCGCACGGCCCGGGCGCCGCGATGACCCCGGCGCAGGCCACGCTGTCCTGGGCGAACGCCTTCGGTACGGACGAGGAGAAGGCGGAGCAGGAGAAGGAGGCGCGCGCCAAGCACACCGAGGCGGTGAAGCGGTACGCGGACGAGCAGACGGCTCTGCGGAGATTCACGGTCCGCAAGTCCCTGGAACCCGCCTACACACAGCTGGCCATGAACGGTGCGTCAGGCCCGCTGGCGGACGAGCGGGTGCGCCGGGCCGTGGCCCGTGCGCTGGACCGCCAGGCGCTGGCCGACCTCGTACTGAAGCCGCTCGGCCTGCCCGCCAAGCCGGTCGGCAGCCACGTGGCCCTGGCGGGGCAGCAGGCGTACGCCGACAACAGCGACGCCCTCGGCGGCCAGGACGCCAAGGCGGCCCAGGCCCTCCTCGCCGACGCCGGCTGGCGCCGGGGCGGCAAGATCACCGAGCCGGCCGGGGCCAAGGCCGGGCCGGAGAGCGCGCCGCAGGACGACGGCAAGACCCCCGCGGGCCCGGGCACCGGCAACGACGGCCTGTACATCGTGGGCGAGGAGGACGAGGCCGACGGCGAGGCCGCCGAAGCGGGCTCCGACACCGCCTCCGACACCCGTGCCGCCGACGGCGCCGCCGCGGCGGAAGGCGAGCAGGACCGCGTCTCCCCGGTCCTGGCCCCCGCCCCCTTCGGGGCCCAGCAGAAGGACTCCCTCCTCGCCCAGGCGGCCAAGGTCCGCCCCGTCGACGACGGCAAGCGCAGCGCGGCCCAGGACGGCGACACGGCCGACCCCGCCGAGGGGTCCCCGGCCCCGGCCAAGCAGGCCACCCGCACCTCGGGCAACATGCTCGCCAAGGACGGCAAGGTGCTCACCCTGCGCTTCGTCCTCCCCGCCGGACCCGGCTCGGAGTCCCTGCGCACCGTCGGTGAGCGGATCTCCCAGATGCTCCGCAAGCTCGGGGTGAACACCGAGACGACCAAGGTGGCCGACGACAGCTTCTTCAAGGACCACATCGCCTCGGGCCAGTACGACCTGGCGCTGTACTCCTGGCCGGCGACGGCCTTCCCCGCCACCGACGCCCGGCCGATCTTCGCCAAGCCGGAGCCGGCGGCGGACGGCTCGCTCCTCGTCGAGCAGAACTACACGCGGGTCGGCACCGACCACATCGACCAGCTGTTCGATCAGGCCCTCGGGGAGCTGGACGAGGCGCAGTCCCGCGAGCTGGTGCGCAAGGCCGACGCCAGGATCTGGGCGGCGGCCGGCTCGATCCCGCTCTTCCAGCGCCCGGAGCTGGTGGCGGTCAAGCCCAGCCTGGTCAACGCCGGCGCCTTCGGCCTCGGCTCCCCCCGCTACCAGGACATCGGCTGGAAGAAGGCGCCGAAGGCCAAGGAGAAGAAGAAGTAGCCCGGGCGAAGATGTGGTGACAAAGGGGTGCCTGTCAGGTTGACCCACAGGTCACAAGCTCAGATGTGACTCAAGTCCCTTGCCCGCCGGAACTCCGGCGGGCAAGGTCGTGGATACCCGTTGACCCGCATGTATTCCCGCAGGAACGGCGGCCCGGGCACCCCACCTCACGCTCGGCCGCGCTCATTCCTCCGGCCTCTTGACAGACCCCCGGCAGGCGGTTCCCGCCATTCGACGTACCATGGGGTAAGGCCGTGGCAGGTTTTCGCCCGGTCGAGGCGCGCGTGCCAGGCCGTACGTGACGCCATCCACGATCCCGGGAGAAGCGCCGAAGTGCCCACGCGCCACGACATCCGTAACGTCGCCATCGTCGCCCACGTCGACCATGGCAAGACGACCATCGTCGACGCCATGCTCAAGCAGGCCGGTGCCTTCGCCGCCCACCAGCAGCTCGACGACCGCATGATGGACTCGAACGACCTGGAGCGTGAGAAGGGCATCACGATCCTCGCCAAGAACACGGCGGTGAAGTACCACCCCAAGGACGGCGGGGCCCCGATCACGATCAACATCATCGACACCCCCGGCCACGCCGACTTCGGTGGCGAGGTCGAGCGCGGCCTGTCGATGGTCGACGCCGTCGTCCTGCTGGTGGACGCCTCCGAGGGTCCCCTGCCCCAGACCCGCTTCGTGCTCCGCAAGGCGCTCCAGCAGCGCAAGCCGGTCATCCTCTGCATCAACAAGACGGACCGCCCGGACTCCCGCATCGACGAGGTCGTCAACGAGACCTACGACCTGTTCCTGGACCTGGACGCCGACGAGGACCAGATCGAGTTCCCGATCGTCTACGCCTGCGGCCGTGACGGCATCGCCTCGCTGACCAAGCCGGAGGACGGCACCGTCCCCGCCGACAGCGAGAACCTGGAGCCGTTCTTCTCCACCATCCTGGAGCACGTCCCGGCCCCGGTGTACGACGAGGAGGCCCCCCTCCAGGCCCACGTCACCAACCTGGACGCCGACAACTTCCTCGGCCGCATCGCGCTGCTGCGCGTCGAGCAGGGCGAGCTGCGCAAGGGCCAGACGGTCGCGTGGATCAAGCGTGACGGCAGCATCTCCAACGTCCGCATCACCGAGCTGATGATGACCGAGGCGCTCACCCGCAAGCCGGCCGAGGTCGCCGGCCCCGGTGACATCTGCGCGGTGGCCGGCATCCCCGAGATCATGATCGGTGAGACCCTGGCCGACCCGGAGAACCCGATCGCCCTGCCGCTGATCACGGTGGACGAGCCGGCCATCTCCATGGTCATCGGTACCAACACCTCCCCGATGGTCGGCCGCGGCGGCTCCGGCAAGGGCGCGGACGCCAAGGCCGCGGTCAAGGACCGCAAGGTCACCGCCCGCCAGGTCAAGGACCGCCTGGACCGCGAGCTGATCGGCAACGTCTCGCTGCGCGTCCTCGACACCGAGCGCCCGGACGCCTGGGAGGTCCAGGGCCGCGGTGAGCTCGCGCTGGCGATCCTCGTCGAGCAGATGCGCCGCGAGGGCTTCGAGCTGACCATCGGCAAGCCGCAGGTCGTCACCCGCGAGATCGACGGCAAGGTGCACGAGCCGGTCGAGCGCATGACGATCGACGTGCCCGAGGAGCACATGGGTGCCGTCACGCAGCTCATGGGCGTCCGCAAGGGCCGTATGGACAACATGTCGAACCACGGCTCCGGCTGGGTGCGCATGGAGTTCGTCGTCCCGTCCCGCGGCCTGATCGGCTTCCGTACGGAGTTCCTGACGCAGACCCGCGGCACCGGCATCGGCCACTCGATCCACGAGGGCCACGAGCCGTGGTTCGGCCAGCTGGTCACCCGTAACAACGGCTCCCTGGTCGCCGACCGCGCCGGTGCGGTCACCGCGTTCGCGATGACCAACCTCCAGGAGCGCGGCGTGCTGTTCACCGACCCCGGCACCGAGGTGTACGAGGGCATGATCGTCGGCGAGAACTCGCGCGCCGACGACATGGACGTGAACATCACCAAGGAGAAGAAGCTCACCAACATGCGCTCCTCCTCGGCCGACACGTTCGAGGCGATCGTCCCGCCGCGCAAGCTCTCCCTGGAGCAGTCCCTGGAGTTCTGCCGCGACGACGAGTGCGTCGAGGTGACCCCGGAGGCGGTCCGCATCCGCAAGGTCGTCCTGGACCAGAAGGAGCGCTCGCGCACCGCGTCGCGCGCCAAGTCCGCCAAGTAGTAAGCGCGTTCGGGCCCGCCGGCCCCGGGTTCGCCCGGGCGGCGGCCGCGGCGGTCGCAGCCGGCCGCACGGGCGTGGTAGAACAGCAGCCCCTTGCCTCACGGACTCCGTGCGGGAAGGGGCTGTTCGCTTCTGTCAAGCGGATTTTTGCGTTCAGGTGTCCGCATACCGACCGTGACACTCCGGATGATGAGCTAACCGTCCGTTTCGCACGTGTCTGTCTCCTATCCGTTTGTCCGGATTTCGGGTTTCTGCCGCGGATCGATGTTGTGAAAACGAGACCACTTAAGTGTGGTTTACGGCCTGGCAGTCCTTGAGGATGGCTCCATTGAGCTCGGGTCAATGGGTCACGCGATGTGGGGATCGCGCCGACTCACGAGCACACTATGGGCAGGAAACCACTCGCCGTCAGGGGTGTCGGCGAGGTTTTCATGCCCCTCAAGTCGATCAGTGGACTCATGAGGAGGAAACCCATGCGCGGTGCCAAGAGCGCCAAGTGGGTCGTGGGCGCGGTTGTCGTCGCCCTGGCCGCGACTGCCTGTGGCGGCGGTAGCGACAGCAAGGACAAGGGCAGCGCTGCCGGCGGCGGCACGTTCCGCCTGGGCAGCACGGAGCCGGACACCATCGACCCGGGGCGCGCCCACGAGTCCACGGGCATCCTGCTGTCGAACGCCCTGTTCACCGGCCTGTACTCGAACACGCCGGACGGCCTGGCCGAGCCCGCGCTGGCCGAGTCGGCCAGCTCGGACGAGGGTTGCACCTCCTGGACCTTCAAGGTCAAGGCGGACACCAAGTTCTCCAACGGCGAGGTCGTCGACGCCGAGGCGTTCGCCCGCGGTTGGGCGCGTTCCGCGCACAAGGCCGCCGCGTCCGACGTGGCGTACCACTTCGCCGGCATCAAGGGTTACGCGGAGCTGCAGGACGGCTCGGCCAAGACCTTCTCCGGTGTCACCACCCCGGACCCGCACACCATCAAGGTCGACCTCTCCAAGGCCGACTGCGAGTTCGTGCTGAAGACGGCGCACACCGCCTACAGCCCGGTCCCGAAGGTCGCCAAGGTCGGCGAAGAGGACAAGGCGTTCGGCGAGGCCCCCGTCGGCAACGGCCCGTTCAAGATGGACGGCAGCTGGGAGCACAACAAGGCCATCAACCTCGTCCGCAACGACGACTACGGCCTGACGAAGGCGAAGCTGGACAAGGTCCAGGTCACCCTCCTCAACGACAAGACCGCGCACCAGCTGGAGTACGACGGCTTCCAGGCCGGCACCTTCGACTACGCGCACATCCCGACGCCGATGCTGAAGACGGCCGAGGCCAAGTTCAAGCCGCAGAACAAGTGGTTCGCCAAGGACACCAACGGCATGAACTGGGTTCTGCCGATCGGTGACAACGGCCCGACCAACAACAAGGACGCCCGTCTGGCGATCTCCTACGCGATCGACCGCCAGGCCATCGCCAAGGGTGTCTTCCAGGGCTTCCAGACCCCGTCGACGACCATCGTGCCGCCGGCGTTCCCGAAGGCGTACCAGAAGGACCTGTGCACCTCCTGCGTCAAGCAGGACGTCGCCAAGGCCAAGGAGCACGCCGAGAAGGGCGGCCTGAAGCCGGGCACGGAGATCAAGTTCGCCTTCAACACCGGTGCGGGCCACGAAGAGTGGGTCCAGGCCGTCGCGCGTCAGCTTGAGGACGTCCTCGGTCTGAAGGTCAAGCTGGACGGCAAGGACTTCCCGGGTCTGCTCAAGGAGCAGCAGGGCAGCCAGGCCTCCGGCCTCTACCGCTTCGCGTGGGGTGCGGACTACCCGACCCCGGAGAACTTCCTGTTCCCGCTGCTGCACTCGGCCTCGATGAACAAGGACGCCGAGGGCAACGTGGTCGGTGACAACCGCGCCCGTTACAACAACCCCGAGTTCGACAAGCTGATCGACACGGCCCGCGCCACCAAGGACGAGGCCGCGCGTATCGCGATGTACAAGCAGGCCGAGAAGATGGCCATGGACGACATGGCCCTCATCCCGACCTTCAACCGTTCCCAGTTCCGCCTGATGGCGACCGACAAGTTCAACGGTCTGGACGACATCAACTTCAACGAGGACCCGATCCTCGAGAAGATCTCGCTCAAGAAGTAATCGGTTCGGACGGTATATCCGTCAGGAGCGAACGTGCCGCGGCCCCCGGGTGACCGGTGGGCCGCGGCCCCGCTCGGCAGGCCGTTCTTACTTCGGCACCCCTCACATCCGCGGGCAATCCCCGCTGGCCGAGAGCCGGCCCGTTCCTCGGGCCGGAGGCCGCTGCTCCCAGAAGCGGCCAGGTAGAGAGGCACAAACATGGGAAGGTACGTCGCCCGTCGCCTCGGGCAGATGGTCATAGTCCTCATCGGCGCGACCATGGTTCTGTTCGCTTGTCTGTTCGTTCTCCCCGGTGATCCCGTGGGTTCGATCGCGGGCAGCGACAAGGCTCGTGACCCAGCGGTGGTCGCGGAGCTCAAGGCGCGGTACGGGCTCGACAAGTCGCTGCCCGAGCAGTATGTGAACTACGTGTCGAAGGTCGCGACCGGAGACCTCGGCGAGGACTTCATCCAGCGCCGCGAGGTGTCCGAGATCCTCGGCCCCAAGCTGGCGAACACCGCGAAGCTGGCCCTGCTGGCCATCGCTCTCGTGACGGTGTTCGGCATGGGCGTCGGCATCATCGCCGCCCTGTACAGATACAGCATCCTGGACATGGCCACGACGTTCTTCACGACCATGGCGGTGGGATTCCCCACGTTCGTGATCGGCATGCTGCTCATGAAGTGGTTCGCGGTCGAGCTCCAGTGGTTCCCGCAGCTCGGTGGAGACAAGCTCGAAGGCATGATCCTCCCCGCGGTCACCCTCGCCATCACCGACATCGCGTTCGTCGCCCGCCTCACCCGCGGCACGATGCTGGAGGTGCTGCGCGCGGACTACGTGAAGACCGCCGTGGCCAAGGGACTTCCGCGCCGTCGCGTGCTCTTCAAGCACGTGCTCCGCAACTCGTCCATCCCGGTCGTCACCTACCTGGGCATCTCGTTCGGCGCACTTCTCGGTGGCGCGCTCATCACCGAGGCGATCTTCAACTGGGACGGTGTCGGTCTGGCACTGGTTCAGGCGATCCAGCAGCAGAACAACCCGATCGTGATCGGCGTGGTGACCTACAGCGTCGCCATCTTCGTCGTCCTCAGCCTCATCGTGGACCTGCTGTACGCGGCCCTCGACCCGCGTATCCGCCTCAGCTGACCGCCCCCCAAGGAGGATTTCCTCATGTCTGAGCTCGTCAAGAGCCCGGCGATCGGGGACGAGAGCCCCGTGCCGGCCACCCCGGCCGCCCCCGAAGCAAGCCCCAAGCAGCTCACCCAGTGGGGCGAGATCCGCCACCGCTACGTCCAGAACAAGCTGGCCGTCGTCGGTCTCGTGATCATCTGCCTGCTGTTCATCACCGCGATCTTCGGCAACATGTTCACGCCGTTCGACCCCGGCGCGCAGGACCTGGAGAACACCCTCGCGTCGCCGAACAGCACGCACTGGCTGGGCACCGACGCCCTGGGCCGCGACATGTTCTCGCGCCTCATAGCCGGTACCCGCGTGGCCATGTTCGTCGGCCTCGCCTCGATCTTCTTCGCCGTGCTGATCGGTGTCGCCCTCGGCGCCATCGCCGGCTACTTCGCCGGCTTCGCCGACACCCTCGTCATGCGCATCGCGGACGTCTTCCTCGCGTTCCCGCTGATGATCGGCGCCGTCGTCATCATCCTGGTCACCGGCCGCGGCATCACCCCGGTGATCATCTCGCTCGCGGTCTTCTCGTGGGCGACCGTGTCCCGACTGCTGCGCAGCTCGATCCTGTCGGTGCGCGAGATGGACTACGTCCACGCGGCCAAGGCGCTCGGCGCCAGCGGCGGCCGGATCGTCCGCACGCACATCCTGCCCAACTCGCTGACCCCCGTCCTGGTCTACGCGACCTTCAACGTCGGTACCACGATCATCGGCGTCGCGGCCCTCTCCTTCCTCGGCGCCGGTGTCCCGGTCGACGTCCCGGAGTGGGGCAACATGCTGGCGGCCGGTCAGGCCTTCATCGGCGTCCACGACTACCTGTGGCTCTACCCGAGCCTCTTCGTCGTCGTCACCGTGCTCGGCTTCGCCTTCGTCGGCGACGGCCTGCGCGACGCGCTCGACCCGAAGCTGCGGTAGGGCCGCCCGATGCTCCGAGACAACATCAGCAAGCAGGACGAAGGTGGCGGCGTGACGACGTCGGAGATTCTCAGCGTTGCGGAGACGGGCGGCGGGTCCGCCGTGCCGCTGCTGGAGGTGGACAACCTCCAGGTCGAGTTCAAGACCCGTGACGGGGTCGCCAAGGCCGTCAACGGCGTGAGCTACAGCGTCAGCGCCGGCGAGACCCTCGCCGTGCTCGGCGAGTCCGGCTCCGGCAAGTCCGTGACCGCCCAGGCGATCATGGGCATCCTCGACAGCCCGCCCGGACGCGTCTCCGGCGGCGAGGTGCGCTTCCACGGCAAGGACATCCTCAAGATGTCCGAGGAGGAGCGCCGCAAGCTCCGCGGCGACAAGATGGCGATGATCTTCCAGGACGCGCTGTCCTCCCTGAACCCGGTCTACTCGGTGGGCGACCAGCTCGGCGAGATGTTCCGGGTCCACCGCGGCATGTCCAAGAAGGACGCCAAGGCCAAGGCCATCGAGCTCATGGACCGCGTGAAGATCCCCGCCGCCAAGGCGCGCGTGGGGGACTACCCGCACCAGTTCTCCGGCGGTATGCGCCAGCGCATCATGATCGCCATGGCGCTGGCCCTGGAGCCGGACCTGATCATCGCCGACGAGCCCACCACGGCTCTCGACGTGACCGTCCAGGCCCAGGTCATGGACCTGCTCGCGGAGCTCCAGCGCGAGATGAACATGGGCCTGATCCTGATCACCCACGACCTCGGCGTCGTCGCCGACGTCGCGGACAAGATCGCGGTCATGTACGCGGGCCGGATCGTCGAGACCGCTCCGGTCCACGAGATCTACAAGCGCCCCTCGCACCCGTACACCCGGGGCCTGCTGGACTCGATCCCGCGCCTGGACCAGAAGGGCCAGGAGCTCTACGCGATCAAGGGCCTGCCGCCCAACCTGCTCCGCATCCCGGCGGGCTGTGCCTTCAGCCCCCGGTGCCCCAAGGCGCAGGACATCTGCCGTACGGAGATCCCGGTCCTGCACCCGGTCACCGAGCAGGACGGCACCGAACTGCCCGGCCGCGGCAGCGCGTGCCACTTCTGGAAGGACCAGATCCATGGCTGAGCTCAGCAAGACGACCACCGAGCGCGAGCCGATCCTCCAGGTACGCAACCTGGTCAAGCACTTCCCGCTGACCCAGGGCATCCTGTTCAAGAAGCAGGTCGGCGCCGTCAAGGCCGTCGACGGCGTGTCCTTCGACCTGTACCAGGGCGAGACCCTCGGCATCGTGGGCGAGTCCGGCTGTGGCAAGTCCACGGTCGCCAAGCTCCTGATGAACCTGGAGCGGGCCACCGCCGGCGAGGTCTTCTACAAGGGCCAGGACATCACCAAGCTGTCCGGCCGCGCGCTGAAGGCCGTTCGCCGCAACATCCAGATGGTCTTCCAGGACCCGTACACCTCGCTGAACCCGCGCATGACGGTCGGCGACATCATCGGGGAGACCTTCGAGATCCACCCCGAGGTGGCCCCGAAGGGCGACCGGCGCCGCAAGGTCCAGGAACTCCTGGACGTCGTGGGCCTGAACCCGGAGTACATCAACCGCTACCCGCACCAGTTCTCCGGCGGCCAGCGCCAGCGCATCGGCATCGCCCGCGGCCTCGCGCTCAACCCGGAGATCATCATCTGCGACGAGCCGGTCTCCGCGCTCGACGTGTCGGTGCAGGCGCAGGTCATCAACCTGATGGAGAAGCTGCAGGACGAGTTCAACCTGTCCTACATCTTCATCGCGCACGACCTGTCGATCGTCCGGCACATCTCGGACCGCGTCGGGGTCATGTACCTCGGCAAGATGGCCGAGATCGGCACCGACGCCGAGATCTACGAGCACCCGACCCACCCGTACACGCAGGCGCTGCTCTCGGCCGTCCCGGTCCCCGACCCGGCCGCCCGCGAGGGCCGCGAGCGCATCATCCTCACCGGAGACGTCCCGTCCCCGGCCAACCCGCCGTCGGGCTGCCGCTTCCGCACCCGCTGCTGGAAGGCCCAGGACAAGTGCTCCACCGAGGAGCCGCTGCTGGCGATCCCGGAGCGTTTCAAGGGCCAGGACACCCCGGCCGCGCACCACTCCGCGTGCCACTTCGCCGAGGAGAAGGCCATCCTGGCCGTCTGACGCACAGGCTCGACCCACGCTCTACCAGGCCGGCCCCCGGCGCCTCACGGCGCCGGGGGCCGGCTGCGCTCGTCGCCCCCGCGGCCGCCGGCCGGGCTCCGCGCAAACCGGTTGCGACGCCGGTGTCCCGGGCCGGAGAGTGACGCAATGACCATCACCGTACGACCCGCCGGTCCCGGGGACGCCACCGACATCTGCGCCCTGCTGAACGCCGTGGACGTGATCGAGATCGGCCGGCCCGAGACCGACCTCACCGCCGTGGAGTCCGACCTCAACGCCCCTGACGTGGACCTGGCCACCGACTCCTGGCTCGCCTTCGAGGGCGGCCGGCTCCTGGCCTACGCCATGGTCTGGGCGGACTCCGGACCCGGCCGGGTCGACGGGGACCACTACGTCCTGCCCGGCCACGACGAGGCCGCGACGCTCCTGCTGGAACGCATGGAGGCCCGGGCCCGCGAGATCACTGGCGGGACGGGCACCCTGAAGATCCAGCTCAATGTGGCGCCCACCATCGACCTGGCCCTCCTCTCCGGGCGCGGCTACCGCACCATCCGCCGCTACCAGGTCATGACGCGCTCCCTGTCCGCGGCCGCCGACCCCGCGCCCACCCCGCCCGCCGGACTCGTCCTGCGCCACTGCGGCGACGACGAGGCCGACCGCCACCGGGCCCACGCCCTGGTCGAGGAGACCTTCGCCGCCCACTTCGGCCATGTGGACCGCCCGTACGAGACCTGGCTGGACCACATCGAGGGCCGGGGGCTCGACTGGTCGCTGGTCTGGATCGCGAGCCTGCCCGGCGAGGGCGACGTGGCCGTACTGCTCACCCGGGACGACCGGACGAGCATGGCCTGGATCAGCCACATAGGCGTACGCCACGACGTGCGCGGCCGGGGCGTCGGCGGCTTCCTGCTGCGCCACGGCTTCGCCGCCCACGCGGCGCGCGGCCGCGACACCATCGGCCTCGGCGTGGACACCCACAACGCCACCGGCGCACTCGCGCTCTACGAGGCGCACGGCATGGCCCTGCACTACGGCGTCGACGCCTGGGAGCTGGCTTTGCACCCCCAGGGGTGACAGGGGCAGGACGCGCGGGTGCAATCGGTCCAACCATGCGTGTGGGGGACCGCGCATAGGGTGACATTGGCCCCTAAGTGAGTCTTGGGAGCCATAGGAGGCACTTGATGCGCGGAGCCACCCACGCCAAATGGGCCGCAGGTGCGGTGGTCGTCGCCCTCGTGGCGACGGCCTGCGGCGGCGGGAGCGACAGCGGCGGCGGTGGCGAAGCGGGGATCGTCAGCTCGTCGTGGGGTGACCCGCAGAACCCGCTGGAGCCCGCCAACACCAACGAGGTGCAGGGCGGCAAGGTCCTCGACATGCTCTTCCGCGGCCTCAAGCGCTACGACCCCGAGACCGGCGAGGCCAAGAACATGCTCGCCGAGTCCATCGAGACGACGGACAGTCAGAACTTCACCGTCACGCTCAAGGACGGCTGGAAGTTCAGCAACGACGAGCCCGTCACCGCACAGTCCTTCGTGGACGCCTGGAACTACGGCGCGGACGTGCGCAACAAGCAGAACAACGCGCCGTTCTTCTCCGACATCGTCGGCTACGACGACGTCCACCCGGCGTCCGGCGAGCCCAAGGGCAAGACGATGTCCGGGCTGGTGGTCAAGGATTCCAAGACCTTCACCGTCGCCCTCAAGAACAAGTTCTCCACCTGGCCCGAGACCCTCGGCTACCAGGCCTTCTCGCCGCTCCCCAAGGCCTTCTTCACCGACCACACCGCCTGGCTGGACAAGCCGATCGGCAACGGCCCGTACCTGGTGGACTCGTACAGCAAGGGCACCGGGATGAAGCTGCGCACGTGGGACGCGTACCCCGGTGAGGACAAGGCGCAGAACGGCGGCGTGGACCTGAAGGTCTACACCGACAACAACACCGCCTACACCGACCTGATCTCCGGCAACCTCGACCTCGTCGACGATGTCCCGGCCCAGCAGCTGAAGAACGTCCAGAACGACCTCGGCGACCGGTACATCAACCAGCCGGCCCTCATCATCCAGACCCTCACCTTCCCGCTGTACGACCCGCAGTGGAGCAAGCCCGGCATGGAGAAGGTCCGCCAGGGCATCTCCCGGGCCATCAACCGCGACGAGATCACCCGGCAGATCTTCCGGGAGACCCGGACACCCGCCAAGGACTGGACCTCGCCGGCGCTCGGCGAGAAGGGCGGCTTCTCCGCCACCGCCTGCGGCGACGCCTGCGTCTACGACCCGGCCGAGGCCAAGAAGCTCATCCAGGAGGGCGGCGGCCTCCCCGGCGGCAAGGTCACGCTGACCTCCAACGTGGACACCGGCTCGCACCGCGACTGGATGGACGCCGTCTGCAACAGCATCAACAACGCGCTGGGGGAGGGCCCGGTCTGCACCGTCAACCCGGTCGGCACCTTCGCAGACTTCCGCAACCAGCAGAGCAGCTACAAGCTGACCGGCCCCTTCCGCTCCGGCTGGCAGGCCGACTACCCGCTGATCCAGAACTTCCTGCAGCCGCTCTACTACACCGGCGCCTCCTCCAACTACGGGAAGTTCAGCAACAAGGAGTTCGACGCCCTCATCGACCAGGCGAACCAGGAGAGCGACGCGGCCAAGGCGATCGCCGGCTTCCAGGAGTCGGAGAAGATCCTCGCCGAGCAGATGCCGTCCATCCCGCTCTGGTACCAGAACGGCAGCGCCGGCTACTCCGAGCGCCTGGAGGACGTGGCCCTCAACCAGTTCAGCGTCCCGGTCTACGACCAGATCAAGGTGATCTGACCCCCCCGGATCCGGGCCCTCCGCACCGCGGGGGCCCGCCGCGCCCGCCAACAGCATGGAGCACTCCATGGGACGTTATGTGATCCGGCGGCTGCTCCAGATGATCCCGGTGTTCATCGGCAGCACGTTCCTGATCTTCTTCATGGTGTACGCGCTCGGTGACCCGGTCGCGGCCCTCTTCGGTGACAAGGCCCCCGACCCGGCCACCGCCGCCCGCATCCGCAAGGACCTCTACCTCGACCAGCCCCTGTGGAAGCAGTACCTCCACTACATGGGGCAGATCTTCCAGGGCGACTTCGGCACCGCCTTCAACGGACAGTCCGTCACCGAGCTGATGGCCGCCGCCTTCCCCGTCACCCTGCGCCTGACCCTCGTCGCGATCTTCTTCGAGGTCGTCATCGGCATCACCCTCGGCGTGATCAGCGGCCTGCGCCGCGGCAGGACCGTCGACTCCTCCGTGCTCGTCCTCACCCTCGTCGTCATCTCGGTGCCCACCTTCGTGACGGGCTACCTGCTCCAGTTCCTCTTCGGCGTCCAATGGGGCTGGGTACGGCCCACCGTCTCCCCGGACGCACCCCTGAACGAGCTGATCCTGCCCGGCATCGTCCTCGCGCTGGTCTCCCTCGCCTACGTCACACGCCTCTCGCGCACCTCCATCGCCGAGAACGTCAAGGCCGACTACGTCCGCACCGCCACGGCCAAGGGCCTGCCCCGCCACCGGGTCGTCACCCGCCACCTGCTGCGCAACTCCCTGATCCCGGTGGTCACCTTCATCGGGACCGACATCGGCGCCCTGATGGGCGGCGCCATCGTCACCGAGCGGATCTTCAACATCCACGGCGTCGGCTACCAGCTCTACCAGGGCATCCTGCGCAACAACTCGCCCACGGTCGTCGGCTTCGTGACCATCCTCGTCATCGTCTTCCTGCTGGCGAACCTGCTCGTCGACCTGCTCTACGCGGTCCTGGACCCGAGGATCCGCTATGCCTGATCCCGAGCGCCCCGAACCCGCCGGCTACGACCCGGTCGGCCCCCGCCCCAAGGAAGCCGTCTCGCCCACCGGTCAGGGGGGACCCATGGATCTCGCACTGGACGAGGCCGAGAGCGTCGAAGGCATCGAGAAGACCGCCGGACCGGGCGCGTCCGGCCCCAGGGAGCGGGCCCGCTCCCTGTGGTCCGACGCCTGGCACCAGCTGCGCCGCAACCCCGTCTTCGTCGTCTCCGCAGCTCTGATCCTCTTTCTCGTCGTCATCGCGATCTGGCCGCAGCTCATCGCGAGCGGCGACCCCCTCCAGTGCGACCTCTCCAAGTCCCAGCAGGGCTCCGCACCCGGCCACCCCTTCGGCTACGACACCCAGGGCTGCGACGTCTACACCCGCACCGTCTACGGAGCCCGCGCCTCCATCACCGTCGGCGTCTGCGCCACCCTCGGCGCCGCCCTGCTCGGCTCCGCCCTCGGCGGCCTCGCCGGCTTCTTCGGGGGCTGGGGCGACTCCCTGCTCTCCCGGGTCGCCGACATCTTCTTCGGCATTCCGGTCGTCCTCGGCGGCCTGGTCTTCCTGTCCGTCGTCACCAGCACCACCGTCTGGCCCGTGGTCGGCTTCATCGTGCTCCTGGGCTGGCCGCAGATCGCCCGCATCGCCCGCGGCTCGGTGATCACCGCCAAACAGAACGACTACGTCCAGGCCGCCCGGGCCCTGGGCGCCGGCAACGCCCGGATGCTGCTGCGGCACGTGGCGCCCAACGCCGTCGCCCCCGTCATCGTCGTCGCCACGATCGCGCTCGGCACGTACATCGCCCTGGAGGCGACCTTGTCCTTCCTCGGCGTCGGCCTGCGCCCGCCCACCGTCTCCTGGGGCATCGACATCTCCAACGCGGCCTCGCAGATCCGCAACGCCCCGCACATGCTGCTCTGGCCCGCAGGCGCGCTCAGCATCACGGTGCTCGCCTTCATCATGCTCGGCGACGCGGTGCGCGACGCCCTCGACCCCAAGCTGCGCTGAGGAGCCCCGCACATGCTGCTCGACGTCCGCGACCTGCACGTGGAATTCAAGACGCGCGACGGAGTCGCGAAGGCGGTCAACGGAGTCCACTACTCGGTGGACGAGGGCGAGACGCTCGCCGTGCTCGGCGAGTCCGGCTCCGGCAAGTCGGTGACCGCCCAGGCCGTGATGGGGATCCTGGACGTACCGCCGGGCCGGATCGCCGGCGGGGAGATCCTCTTCAAGGGCCGCGACCTGCTGAAGATGAAGGAGGACGAACGGCGCAGGATCCGCGGCGCCGAGATGGCGATGATCTTCCAGGACGCGCTGTCCGCCCTGAACCCGGTGCTGACGGTGGGCGCCCAGCTCGGCGAGATGTACGAGGTCCACCGCGGCACGTCCCGCAAGGACGCCCGGGCCAAGGCGGTCGAGCTGATGGACCGGGTGCGGATCCCGGCGGCGAAGCAGCGGGTGGGGGACTACCCGCACCAGTTCTCCGGCGGTATGCGCCAGCGCATCATGATCGCCATGGCGCTCGCCCTGGAGCCCTCGCTGATCATCGCGGACGAGCCGACGACCGCCCTGGACGTGACCGTCCAGGCGCAGGTGATGGACCTGCTGGCCGAGCTCCAGCGGGAGCTCAACATGGGCCTCATCCTGATCACCCACGACCTCGGCGTCGTCGCCGACGTCGCCGACAGGATCGCGGTCATGTACGCGGGCCGCATCGTCGAGGCGGCCCCCGTCCACGAGATCTACAAGGCACCCGCGCACCCGTACACACGCGGCCTGCTGGACTCCATCCCGCGCCTTGACCAGAAGGGCCAGGAGCTCTACGCGATCAAGGGCCTGCCGCCCAACCTGCTCCGCATCCCGCCCGGCTGCGCCTTCAACCCGCGCTGCCCGATGGCGCAGGAGGTCTGCCGCAGCGACGTCCCGCCGCTGTACCCGGTGACGGAGTCACCCGTGCCGCGGGCCAGCGCCTGCCACTTCTGGAAGGAGTGCCTCCATGGCTGAGCCCCTCCTTGAGGTGAAGGACCTGGCCAAGCACTACCCGCTCACCCAGGGCATCCTCTTCAGGAGGCAGGTCGGCGCGGTCAAAGCCGTCGACGGGGTCTCCTTCGACCTGCACGCCGGCGAGACGCTGGGCATCGTGGGCGAGTCCGGCTGCGGCAAGTCCACCGTGGCCAGGATGCTGGTCAACCTGGAACGGCCGACCTCGGGTTCGATCGCGTACAAGGGCGAGGACATCAGCCGGCTGTCGGCGCGCGCTTTGAAGGCCGTGCGCCGCAACATCCAGATGGTCTTCCAGGACCCGTACACCTCGCTGAACCCGCGCATGACGGTCGGCGACATCATCGGGGAGCCGTACGAGATCCACCCCGAGGTGGCCCCCAAGGGCTCGCGCCGCGGGCGGGTCCAGGAGCTGCTGGACGTCGTCGGCCTGAACCCGGAGTACATCAACCGCTACCCGCACCAGTTCTCCGGCGGCCAGCGCCAGCGCATCGGCATCGCCCGCGGCCTGGCCCTCCAGCCCGAGATCATCGTCGCCGACGAGCCGGTGTCCGCCCTGGACGTCTCCGTGCAGGCGCAGGTCGTCAACCTGCTGGAGAAGCTGCAGGACGAGTTCGGCCTGTCCTACGTGTTCATCGCGCACGACCTGTCGATCGTCCGGCACATCTCCGACCGGGTCGGTGTCATGTACCTCGGCCGGATCGTCGAGATCGGCACCGACGCCGAGATCTACGAGCACCCGACCCACCCGTACACGCAGGCGCTGCTTTCGGCCGTGCCGGTCCCCGACCCGCAGGCCCGCGCCCGGCGCGAGCGGATCATCCTCTCCGGCGACGTCCCGTCCCCGGCCAACCCGCCGTCGGGCTGCCGCTTCCGCACCCGCTGCTGGAAGGCCCAGGACCGCTGCACGACGGAGGCCCCGCTGCTCGCGATCCCGGAGGCCTTCCCCTCCGGCCCGGCGGCGCATCCTTCGGCATGTCACTTCGCGGCGGAGAGGCGGGTGGTCCCGCACGTGCCGCCGGAGGAGACCGACCGGACCGGAGGACTGCACAAGGACTGAGACGCTCACCCCGCCGACCGATCATTTCCGGACACCCGTCGAATTGCACTTGCGGGGGCGGGAGCGTTCTCCCAACTCGGTTTACATCCAGGCAACTTGACCGTTTCTGCCCCGAGATCTGGGGCAGGCAGGCTGGGTGCTGTGCGGCCGTGCGGGTGCCGACAGCCGGCCGGAGGGCGTAAACGCCCCCCGGCCGGCCTTTGTGTGACCCCGCACGTGCGCGGCATGCGCCCCTTGTGCTGCCGGATTTCGATCGATGCGCTGGCACGGAAAGTTATGATCCGTAGCGCACGGTGGGTATGACTCTCGCCGAGCACGAATACGCGTACCGATGTCCGCTCGACGTGGAGGTGAAACGCCGTGGCACTCTCGATCTCTGCCGTGGTGCTGCTGGCGATCATCGTTTTCCTGCTGGTCCGCCGTGCGGGCCTCAAGGCGGGACACGCGGTGGTCTGTGTGCTCCTCGGCTTCTACCTGGCGAGTTCCACCATCGCCCCGACCCTCAGCCAGCTCACCTCGAACGTGGCGAGCATGATCAGCGGCATCAAGTTCTAGGCGGTGTCCCGGCAGTGGTCGCCGGGGCCCGCCGGGCGGGGCGGGCAGGCCGGGTCCGGCGCGGGGTACCCCCTACGCTAGGCCCATGAACGGTCTTCCCGCCCGTCGTCTGCTCTTCGTGCACGCGCACCCCGACGACGAGTCGATCAACAACGGCGTCACCATGGCCAAGTACGCGGCCCAGGGCGCCCACGTCGCGTTGGTGACCTGCACCCGGGGCGAGGAGGGCGAGGTCATCCCGCCCGCCCTCGGCCACCTGACGGCCGACCGCGACGACACCCTCGGCACCCACCGGATCGGCGAACTCGCCGCCGCCATGGCCGAACTGGGCGTCCATGACCACCGGTTCCTAGGCGGCCCCGGCCGCTACCGCGACTCCGGGATGATGGGCGCCCCGCAGAACCGCCGCCCGGAGGCCTTCTGGTCCGCCGACGTGGACGAGGCCGCCGCATACCTCGTGGAGGTGATCCGGGAGCTGCGCCCGCAGGTGCTCGTCACCTACGACCCGGACGGCGGCTACGGGCACCCGGACCACATCCAGGCCCACCGGGTCGCCATGCGCGCCGCCGAACTGGCCGCGGAGAAGGCGTACCGGCGCGACCTCGGGGACCCCCACACGATCGGGAAGATCTACTGGAACCGCGTCCCGCTCTCGGTGGTCGAGGAGGGCTTCGCCCGGTTGAGCGCCGCCGGGGACGGGGTGCCCTTCCCGGGGCTGGCCTCGCCCCAGGACGTACCGGGGGTCGTGGACGACGAGCGGATCACCGCCGAGATCGACGCCGACGAGGCCCTCGTGGCGGCCAAGGCGGCGGCCATGCGGGCCCACGCCACCCAGATCGCCGTGGACGGGCCCTTCTTCGCCCTCTCCAACGACCTGGCGCAGCCGCTGTTCGCCCGCGAGTACTACGAACTGGTCGAAGGCCGGCCGGGCGTCGCGGCGGGCGAGCGCGAACGCGACCTCTTCGCGGGGGTGGACGCGTGACCGGCACCCTCACGGCGGGCCGCATCGCCGGCTGCCTGGGCCTGCTGGTGCTGGGTGCGCTGACCGGCGCGGCCGGCTGGCTGGTGGTCGACCTGTGGTTCCCCGGCGGGCTGCTGCTCGCACTGCTGGCCCTCTTCGGGCTGTTCCTCGGCGGCCGGCTCGCTCTCGGGACCGGCCTCGGGGTGGGCGGCGGCGCGGTCGGCTGGTTCCTCGCCTATGTGGTGCTCAGCCTCCCGCGCCCCGAGGGGGACTTCGTCCTCAGTTCGTCCGGAATCGGCATGTACGCCTACCTTTTGGGCGGAACGGTGCTGGCTGTGATGTGTGCCACGGTCACCCTTCCCACCGAACGGCCGGTTTCGGCCTCCCGGCCCGTCAAGTGACGTGGTGTCGGACCTCGTAGGGAGTCCGGCGGACAGGTGCACGCGGGGTCTCTCGTGGCGCTTCAGGGGGGTTTGAGGGGCCTAAGAGGAACCCCTGATTCCTGCCGGTCAGTTGCGCGCGGGCGGCGGCCAGTATGGTGGACGGGCCGCCGAGCTGCCCGCGCACGGTATGACGGGCGGCGGAGCCAACCGGGAGAACCTGCCTTGAGTCGTGAAACCGACAGTTCGTCCTCCGGGCCCAAGGGGCACGGTGGAGCCGCTTACCCCTCGGGTACGCCGCCGTACGGAACCGGCCAGCACCCGTCCACGACTGTGCCCGGGCCTGGCGCGGCGACCGCCCCGGAGGAGAACCCTGTGACCTCGAATCCGTCCACGCCCGAATCCGACGGACCCAAGACCGAGACCACCCTGACGACCCGGATCCGGATCAACATCCCGGGTTCGCGGCCGATCCCCCCGGTGGTCGTGCGCAAGTCGATGGGTACCAACACCGGCACGTCCGGCGGCGGGACACCGACCCCGCCGGAGCCGGCGCCCGGGCAGCAGGCCGAGCCCCCGCTCCCGCAGCGGCCGGGTCCCCGCCCGACGCGTGTCGAGGCCGCGCCGGAGCCGGACCCGGCCCCGGCGCAGGCCGAGGAGACCGCCAGCAACTGGTTCGCGCCCCGCAAGCCGCCCACCCCCGCGCCCGCGGCGCCCGCCGCGCCCGCCGCCGCGCAGATGCCGCCGGCCGCCCAGGCGCCGCCGCTCGCCAGGCGGGTGCCCGGCGCGACGCCGACGCCGCCCCCGTCCCCGTCCGGCGGTGGCTTCGCGCCTCCGCCGCACACCCAGGCACCGCCGGCGCCGGACGCCGCGTACGCGCCGCCGCGCACCCCGCCGCCGCCCGTCGCCGACTACGGCACGGGCTACGCCCCGCAGCAGGCGCCCGCCCCGGCGGCGCCGATGCCCGGCGGCCCCGGCGTCGGGACGACCCAGGGCTTCCCCGCGTACGGGACCGGCCACGGCGACGGCGGCCCGTCCACCGAGGCGTTCCCCGTCTACGACAGCCAGGCCGACGGCCCCGCCGGCCCCACCGGCGGCCCCGGCTTCGGCTCCCGTCCCGCCGGCGGCGGCCCCTCCGACGCGGAGGCGGCGGGCTGGCCCGGTCCGGACCTGGACGGCCCGCTGCCGACCCCCGTTCCGGCCCCCTCGCCGACCGCCCCGCGCCCCACTGCGCCCGCGGACAAGAAGGCTGCCGTGAAGCCGGCCAAGCCCGCGAAGAAGGGCCGCTCCAAGCTGGTCCTCGTCGGCGGCGGCATCGTGGCGCTCCTCGGCGTGGCCTACGGCGCCGGGCTGCTCCTGAACCACTCCGACGTCCCCAAGGGCACCACCGTCCTCGGCGTCGACATCAGCGGCAGCCGCGACGAGGCCGTCGCCAAGCTCCAGACGGCCTTCGGCACCCGCGCCGCGGCCCCGCTCCAGCTGAGCGTCGGCGGCAAGCCGGTCGAGCTGAAGCCCGACAAGGCCGGCCTGACCCTGGACAGCCAGACCACGGTCCGCAACGCCGCGGGCAGCGACTACAACCCCATCACGGTCATCGGCTCGCTCCTCGGCAACGAGCGGGTCGCCGACGCCGTGATGCCCGTCGACGAGGAGAAGCTCACGGTCGCGCTCCAGGAACTCGCCGGCACGGCGGGCTCCGTCACCGAGGGCACCATCACCTTCGACACCGGCAAGGCCGTCGCCGTCCCCGGCAAGGCGGGCACCACCCTGGACGTGGACGGCTCCGTCGACCTCGTCACCAAGGCCTTCCGCGATCAGATCGGCACCGGCAAGGCGGCCGTCCTGCAGCTGCCCACCACCACCCGGGAACCGACGATCAACCAGGCCGAACTGGACCGTGCGATGAAGGAGTTCGCGGAGCCCGCGATGTCCGCCAACGCCACCGTCAAGGCCGGCACCAAGTCCATCGCCTTCGGCAAGCTGTCACTGCCCAAGATCCTCAGCATGCAGCCCGTGGACGGCCGCCTCACCGAGAAGTTCGACCTGGAGGCGCTCAAGGCGACCTACGGGAACACCTTCGACGGGGTCTTGATCACCCGCGGCACCGGCGCCAAGACGGCGGTCACCCCGCAGGACGTCGTCGGCGCGCTCGCCAAGGCCCTGCGCGGCAAGACCACGGCCGAGCGGACCGTGGTCATCGACACCAACCCCAGCTGAGACACGCCGCCGACGGTGCCCCCGCCCGGATCCCGGGCGGGGGCACCGCCGTGTCCGCCGCACGGCAACCGCACGGGCGGCCGACTGCTCCAGCCCGCCCGCCCGCCCGCCCGGCCGCGCCCCGCCCCGCCGGCCGGGGCCGCGGCCCGGACCCCGGTCCTCGAACGCCGGACGGGCTGCCCCCGGTCAGTTCAGGAGGGCGCGGGCCGAGACGGCCTCGGCCCGGATACGGGCGGCGGCGCCGTCGTCCACCGCCGCGACGACTTCGGCGTAGGCGTCGAGTTCGGCCGCCCCCTCCCGGAAGGAGCCCCGCTCCACCAGCAGCCGCGCCCGCTCGTAGCGCAGCGACGCCGGATGCGACGGCAGCATCAGCGACAGCTCCAGCGCCCACAGCGCCACCCCCGACTGCTCGGGGCGGGTGGAGGCCCACGCACGGATGTTGGTCAGGATCCGCAGCACGATGTCCAGCGTCCTCGCCGGCGTGCGCGGCCCCGACGCCAGCTCCGCCGGCCCGGCGCCCAGGGAGGCGCCGCCCGCGAACGGATCCACCACCACGCCCTCCTCCGGGTCGCCGAAGCCCACCACGAAGTGCCCCGGCAGCCCCAGCCCGTACACCGGCGCGCCCGCCCGCCGGGCGACCTCCAGCCACACCACCGACAGCAGGATCGGCAGGCCGCGCCGGCGCCGCAGCACCTCGTGCAGCAGCGAGGACGACAGCCGCTCGTAGTCCGCCGGGGTGCCGTGGAAACCGAGGCGCCCGCCCAGCAGGTCCGTCACCGCCGAGGCCCACGCCCGCCCGCCCCGCAGGCCGTACGGCAGCATCCCGGCCAGCCGGTCCAGCTCGATCTGCGCCCAGTCCATGACGCGTTCGTCCAGCTCCGGATCCGCCTCCGCCGCCAGCAGCAGGCACATCAGCGCCAGGTCGGGCCGCTCCGACCGGGCCTGCGCCGCGAACTGCTCCCGCCAGGCCGGCGTGCTCACCGGGCCGCCCGGAAGTGGTGGTAGACGTGGTGCGTCGCGAAGCCCAGCCCGTCGTACAGCGCCAGCGCCCCCGCGTTGTCGGTCTCGACCTGCAGCCACGCCGCCGACGCGCCCTCCTCCAGCGCGCGCCGCGCCAGGGCGGCCATCACCGCCGTCGCGAGCCCCTCCCGCCGGTGGGCGGGATCGACCGTCACCGCCGCGAATCCGGCCCACCGGCCGTCCACCACGCACCGCCCGATCGCCCGCCCCCCGGGGAGCGAGGCGAACCACACCGACGGGCCCCGCACCAGGACCCGCCGGGCCACGTCCGGGTCGGAGACCCTCCCGTAGCGCCCGAGCCACTCCTCGTCCGGGACACGGGCCAGCGTCACGGGCCCGCTCGCCGGCGCTTCCACGTCGCCCACAGGGGCCAGCGCCCCGATCCGTACCTCCGCCGACGCCTCGGACACCCACCCCCGGCGCTCCAGCTCCGCGCACAGCAGCTCCTGCGTGCCGGCGGCCCCCGTGGCGGCCTGCACATAGGCCGGAAGTCCTCGCTGCGCATACCAGGAGGTCACTCGCGCGAGTGCATCGTCGAGCGGTATGCCCGGGTCGCCGGCGGGCAGCACGGAATTGGCCCGCCGGGTGAACCCGGCGGAAGCGCGCAGCGTCCACCCGCCCAGAGACTCGCTCTCCAGCGGCTGCCAGGCCCGCGCCGAGACCCTCGTCAGCTCCTCGAAGGAGGCCGCCGGACCCCGCCGCCGGGCCGGCGCCGCGGGCACGACCTTGCCCGCCACCAGCGAGGATTCCGGGATGCGGACGGACTGCCCGTTCTTCTTTGTGATCAGCAGCACACCCGGGTCCCAGGATGTGAGAACACCGACCGTGTCCGTGAACTCGGGTGATCCGCTCGCTCCGGTCTCCACCCGTCGTACAGAGACACGTTTACCCACGTCAGCTGGGGTGATGCGGACCTCCAGCAGTCCTCCGGCAGTGATTTCCACAGCTCTGTCCGCCCCTCCTGTTCGGATCGTGCCCGGGAACGGAGATACTAGGTGCGGGCATCGACGACGCCGCGCTCCCGCGCGATATGGAAAGCCCTACCGAGGAGGAACGAGAGCGTGACCTACGTCATCGCGGAGCCTTGTGTCGACGTCAAGGACAAGGCATGCATCGAAGAGTGCCCCGTCGACTGCATCTACGAGGGCCAGCGGTCCCTGTACATCCACCCGGACGAGTGCGTCGACTGTGGTGCGTGTGAGCCGGTCTGCCCGGTCGAGGCCATCTTCTACGAGGACGACACTCCGGAAGAGTGGAAGGACTACTACAAGGCGAACGTCGAGTTCTTCGACGAGCTCGGTTCGCCCGGTGGTGCCTCCAAGCTGGGTCTGATCGAGCGCGACCACCCCTTCGTCGCGGGGCTGCCCGCCGGCATCAACGGCGAGCACTGACCTTTCACGGCAGAAGCGCCCCTCGGTCCCGTACGGCCTTCCCGCCGCACGGGACCGCGGTGTTTTCCGACCCGTCACACCAGCACTCAGAGAGAGCAGAGACCACCGTGGCCGCAGTATCCGACCGTCTTCCCGCCTTCCCCTGGGACAAGCTGGAGCCGTACAAGAAGACGGCGGCGGCCCACCCGGACGGCATCGTCGACCTCTCCGTCGGCACCCCCGTGGACCCGGTCCCGGAGCTGGTCCGGCAGGCCCTGATCGACGCCGCCGACTCCCCGGGCTACCCGACGGTGTGGGGCACGGCCGCCCTGCGCGACGCCATCACGGGCTGGCTGCGCGGCCGGCTCGGCGCGAGCGCCGCCGAGCACCGCAACGTCCTGCCGGTCGTCGGCTCGAAGGAGCTGGTGGCCTGGCTGCCGACCCAGCTGGGCCTGGGCGCCGGCGACCAGGTCGCCTACCCCCGGCTCGCCTACCCGACGTACGAGGTCGGGGCGCGGCTGTGCGGCGCGGAGCCGGTGGTCTACGACGACCCGACCACCGATCTCGACCCGGCGCGCGTGAAGCTGCTGTGGCTCAACTCCCCGTCCAACCCCACCGGCAAGGTCCTCGACCGGGCCGAACTCGTCCGTATCGTGGCCTGGGCCCGGCAGCACGGGGTCCTGCTCTTCAGCGACGAGTGCTACCTGGAGCTGGGCTGGGAGGCCGAGCCCGTCTCCGTCCTCCACGACGACGTGTGCGGCGGCTCGTACGAGGGGATCGTCGCGGTCCACTCCCTGTCCAAGCGCTCCAACCTGGCGGGCTACCGGGCGGCCTTCGCCGCCGGTGACGCGGACGTGCTCGGCGAGCTGCTGGAGATCCGCAAGCACGGCGGCATGATGACCCCCGCGCCGGTGCAGGCGGCCACGGTGGCGGCCCTCGGCGACGACCGGCACGTGGCGGAGCAGCGTGAGCGCTACGCGGCCCGCCGCGCCGCGCTCCGTGCGGCCCTGGAGGCGCACGGCTTCCGGGTCGAGCACAGCGAGGCGAGCCTCTACCTGTGGGTGACCCGGGACGAGCCCTGCTGGGACACCGTCGCCCACCTCGCGGACCTGGGCATCCTGGTCGCGCCCGGCGACTTCTACGGCGAGGCGGGCGCCCGCTTCGTGCGGGTCGCCTTCACCGCCACCGACGAGCGCGTCGAGGCGGCGGTCAAGCGCCTCGGCTGACCCGGCCCGTGACAGCCCGAGGGGGCCGGGAGTGTGCAGCTCCCGGCCCCCTCGGTGTTTGCCGGATGTCAGCCCTGCAGCGCGCCGCCGGGCAGCCCCGCCGGCAGGACATCGCCCACGGGCAGTGCGGAGACCGGCAGCTCCTGGGTCGTGGGCAGACCGCCGAGCAGGCCGCCCGCCTGGCCGGCCAGGTCGGAGGCGGGGGCCGGCAGGGTCTTGGCCGCGGCACCGGCGGTGCCGACGGCGTCGGTGGCGCTTCCCGTGGCCATGTCGGCGGCCGCCGCGGGGGCGTCCGTGGCGGTGAGTGCGCCCAGCTGCGGCACGGACTCCAGACCGGCGGCGTTGGCCGCGCCGGCCGCACCGACCACGGGCGCTGCCCCGGCTGCGACGAGCAGCGCGGCACGGGCGATCCGACGGGTCAGGGGGAGGGACATGATGCTCCTAAGCGGTAGCGGCTGAGTACGCCCTGACTAACCGCTCGTGGGGCGGGTGGAGTTGCGGCGCCGCCGGGTAAAGGATCGGTAGCGCATCGTTTAATCGGCTTCCGCGACAAGAGCATTGGATGCGCGCCGACCAGGGATTCCGTCCGTCAGGGGCACCCGCGGGGCGGGGTGGGCCCCGATGGTGATCACCCCCGCAGGAGTGATCCCTCGTACGCGCTGCCGGGTGCCCCCGGCTGACCCGCGCGCGCTTCGCCGGGCCACGGGCCGATCAGCGGGCCAGGAAGATCCGCACCTCGCCGGGAGCCGCACCGTAGGGATCGCCGTCGCCGTTCTTCGCGCCCGCGTCCCCCTTGTCCTGCCACCGGCCGCGGTCCTTGCCCGCGACCCAGCCGCGCAGGTCGTAGGAGACCCGGGCGATCCCCATCTCACGCGAGTTGGCCACCGCCCAGTGGGCCATCGCCCGGCTGCGGCGCGTCGCGGCCTCGCCCGCGTCCCGCTTCTCCACCATCGTGATCTCGGGCTCTGCGACGGCCCGGCCGCCGCCGGCGCTGCGGCCGGCCTGACCGCCCTGACCGCCCTGCGGGCCGAAGGTGTGCATCCCGTCCTGGCCGAAGATCCGCACCAGGCCCTCGCGCACCTTCTCCGCGTCGCCCGGCTGCGTGGGCGCCGGACCGCCGCAGTCGAGGCTGCCGCCGCCGGCGAAGGCCGCGGTCAGCACCGTCGCGTCCGGCTCGTGCTTGGCGTAGGCCTGCGGGAAACCGCTGCGCTGCACCTTCTGTGCGGCCACCGTCAGCGGCAGCCGCGAGTACCCCGGCACGTCGACGAGGTGGTCGTAGAAGATCCCGGCCGAGTAGACCGGGTCCGTGATCTGCTCCGGCGTGCCCCAGCCCATCGACGGGCGCTGCTGGAAGAGTCCCAGCGAGTCCCGGTCGCCGTGGTCGAGGTTGCGCAGGGCGGACTCCTGCATGGCGGTCGCCAGGGCGATGGTGACAGCCCGGTCCGGCAGGCCCTTGGCGATGCCGACGGCGGCTATCGTCGCCGCGTTCGCCGCCTGCTCCGGGGACATCTCGTACTTCTCGGAACCGCCGTCACGGCCTGAGGCGTCCGCGCTCGCGACGCAGAAGGGTGCGCCCCCGCCGTTCGAGGCGCGCTGTACGGCGAAGTACCCCACCACCGACAGGAGAACGAGCAGGCCGACGACCACACGGAGCAGCCTGCGGCGGCGAGGGCGGGGATCACGGATCTCGGACACGCGGCCCACCGTACTTGAGGCATATGACGCGTCCACCGGCCGGACGAGGGACGCATCGCCACACCCCGGGGCGTTAGGGTCAGTTCCATGTCCGAATCCGAGCTGGACCTCACCCTGGACGCCGCCGAGCTGACCGCCCGGCTCGTCGACATCCCTTCCGTGAGCGGCGACGAGAAGGTACTCGCCGACCTCGTGGAGAACGCGTTGCGCGGCCTGCCCCACCTCACCGTGGACCGCTTCGGCAACAACGTCGTCGCCCGCACGAACCTCGGCCGCGCCGAGCGCGTCGTACTCGCCGGCCACCTCGACACCGTGCCGATCGCCGACAACGTCCCGTCGCGCCTCGACGAGAACGACGTCCTGTGGGGCTGCGGCACCACCGACATGAAGTCCGGCGTCGCCGTGCAGCTGCGCATCGCCGCGACCGTGCCCGAGCCCAACCGGGACCTCACCTTCGTCTTCTACGACCAGGAGGAGGTCGCCGCCGACCTCAACGGCCTCGGCAAGGTCGCCGAAGCCCACCCCGACTGGCTCACGGGCGACTTCGCGGTCCTGCTGGAGCCCTCGAACGCCGAGGTCGAGGGCGGCTGCCAGGGCACCCTGCGCGTGCTTCTGCGCACCGCCGGCGAGCGAGCCCACTCCGCCCGCAGCTGGATGGGCTCCAACGCCATCCACACGGCGAGCCCGATCCTGGCCCGGCTGGCGGCGTACGAGCCCCGCCAGCCGGTCATCGACGGCCTGGAGTACCACGAGGGCCTCAACGCCGTCCGCATCGAGGGCGGCGTCGCCAACAACGTCATCCCCGACGCGTGCACCGTGACGGTCAACTTCCGCTACGCCCCCGACCGCAGCGAGGCCGAGGCGATCGCCCACGTCCGCGAGGTGTTCGCGGACTGCGACATCGCCGAGTTCGTCGTCGACGACTCCTCCGGCGGCGCCCTGCCGGGCCTCTCCCACCCCGCGGCCGCGGCCTTCATGGAGGCCGTGGGCGGCCGGGCCATGCCGAAGTTCGGCTGGACGGACGTCTCCCGCTTCAGCGCGCTGGGTGTCCCGGCGGTGAACTACGGTCCGGGCGACGCCCTGCTGGCCCACAAGGTCGACGAGCGCGTGGAGACGAAGGCGATCCTGCACTGCGAGGAACGACTCCGCGCCTGGCTGACCTCCTGAATTCCGCTTCCCGTCACCTTCGTGCGCCTACCCTGATCCAACGATCAGCAGGAGGGAGCACATCATGGGCAACCCCGGCATCTCCGACGGGTCCGCTCGTCACCGGCCCGAGGAGCAGCAGCTCGGGCCGGTGCTGAGGCGGCGGAGCCAGGTGCAGGCGGGCAGTACGACGGACCAGCGGCTGCTGGACTCCGCCGGGCCCTCCGAGTGGGTCCACACCGATCCCTGGCGGGTCCTGCGCATCCAGTCGGAGTTCATCGAGGGCTTCGGCACGCTGGCCGAGCTGCCGCCCGCGATCAGCGTGTTCGGCTCGGCCCGCACCCCGGAGGGCTCGCCCGAGTACGAGGCGGGCGTGCGGATCGGCAGCGCACTGGTCGACGCCGGATTCGCGGTGATCACCGGCGGCGGTCCGGGAGCGATGGAGGCCGCCAACAAGGGCGCCCGCGAGGCGAACGGGATCTCCGTCGGCCTGGGCATCGAGCTCCCCTTCGAGCAGGGGCTCAACCAGCACGTCGATCTCGGTCTGAACTTCCGGTACTTCTTCGTCCGCAAGACGATGTTCGTGAAGTACAGCCAGGGCTTCGTCGTGCTGCCCGGCGGGCTGGGCACGCTGGACGAGCTGTTCGAGGCGCTGACCCTGGTCCAGACCCAGAAGATCACCCGCTTCCCCATCGTGCTGTTCGGCACGGAGTACTGGAGCGGGCTGGTCGACTGGCTGCGGGGCACGGTGATCGCCCAGGGCAAGGCCTCGGAGAAGGACCTCTACCTCTTCCACGTCACCGACCACGTGGACGAGGCGATCGCCCTGGTGACCAAGGAAGTCGGGAAGTAGGTCCGGTCCGCGGGCCGGCCCCGGCCGGCCCGCGGGAGCGGGCGTCGGCCGGCGGTGGCTCAGGCCAGGCCGCGGCGGGCGACCGCGGGCGGCCGGTGGCCCTGGATGGAGCGGACCATGACCTCTTTCGGACGCCGCTCTCGCGCGGTGCGGCGCCAGGGCGCCTCACCGGCTTCGGGCGGCTGCGCCGGCCTCCGACCGGCGGTGGTTCAGGCCAGGCCGCGGCGGGCGACCGCGGGCGGCCGGTGGCCCTGGATGGAGCGGACCATGTCCAGGATCTGGCGGGTCTCCGCGACCTCGTGGACGCGGTAGACCTGCGCGCCCAGCCAGGCGGAGACGGCCGTGGTGGCCAGCGTGCCCAGCAGCCGTTCCTTGACCGGCTTGTCGAGGGTCTCGCCGACGAAGTCCTTGTTGGACAGCGAGACCAGCACCGGCCAGCCGGTGGCCGTCATCTCCTCCAGCCGCCGGGTCGCCTCCAGCGAGTGGCGGGTGTTCTTGCCGAAGTCGTGACCCGGGTCGATCATGATCGCGTCCCGGCGGACGCCGAGGGCCGCGGCCCGTTCGGCGAGCCCGACCGTGACCCGCAGGATGTCCGCCATCACGTCCTCGTACGCGGTCCGGTGCGGCCGGGTGCGCGGCTCGACCCCGCCGGCGTGCGTGCAGACCAGGCCGACGCCGTAGCGCGCCGCCACCTCGGCCAGCTTGTGGTCCACCCCGCCCCACGCGTCGTTCAGCACGTCCGCCCCGGCCTCGCAGACGGCCTCGCCGACCTCGTGCCGCCAGGTGTCCACGCTGATCACCACGTCCGGGTGGCGGCGCCGGACCTCGGCCACGAAACCGACCGTGCGCCGCGCCTCCTCGGCCGCGTCCACGTGCTCGCCCGGGCCCGCCTTGACCCCGCCGATGTCGATGATCGCGGCGCCTTCGGCGACGGCCTGCTCCACCCGGTCCAGCGCGGGCTCGTCGCGGAACGTCGCGCCCTGGTCGTAGAAGGAGTCCGGAGTCCGGTTCACGATGGCCATGATCACCGGCTCGTGGGTGTCGAACTCGCGCCTGCCCAGTCGCAGCATCCTGGTCTTTCCTCCTTCGGCGGCCCTCGCGCCTCGCCTGCGACCTTAACCTGGTGGCCGGAGTCTCTCAGGGGAGTTGATCGTGTTCTTCTTCTTGATGATCGCGCTGGTCGTGGTCGTGGCAGCGGTCACCCTCGCGGTGATCGGCGGCGGCTCGGAGGCCGTGCTGCCGGAGGCGGAGCCGGACCGGGTGGCGGACGGGCTGCCGGAGACCCGGCCCGTGGTGCGGGAGGACATCGACGCGCTGCGGCTGCCGGTCGCGCCGCGCGGCTACCGGATGGCCGAGGTGGACGACGTACTGGAGCGGCTCGCGGCGGAGCTCGCCGAACGCGACGCGCGGATCGCGCTGCTGACGGGAACGGCGTCGCCCGGGCCCGCGGCCGTGCAGGACGCGTCCGGCCCGGTCGACCTCACCAAGGGCGGTGAGCGGTGAGCGGACCGGTGGCGGGCCCGGACGGGCTGCTGCGCTGCCCCTGGGCGCTGTCCACGGGGGCCACCGGGGAGTACGTCGCCTACCACGACTGCGAATGGGGCCGGCCGGTCCACGGCGACGACGCCCTGTACGAGCGGCTGTGCCTGGAGGCCTTCCAGTCGGGGCTGTCCTGGCTGACGATCCTGCGCCGGCGCGAGGGCTTCCGCAAGGCCTTCTCCGGCTTCTCCATCGCGGCGGTCGCCGAGTTCGGCGTCGCGGACGCGGAGCGGCTGCTGGCCGACGTGGGAATCATCCGCAACCGGGCCAAGATCGAGGCGACCCTGGCCAACGCGAAGGTGCTCGCCGGCTGGGAGTCCGGCGAGCTGGACTCCCTGATCTGGTCCCACGCCCCCGAGGAGCCCGGCCCCGCCCCGCTCACGGTCACCGAGGTCCCGGCGGTCACCCCGCAGTCCACCGCCCTCGCCAAGGCCCTCAAGAAGGCCGGCATCCGCTTCGTCGGCCCGACGACCGCCTACGCCCTGATGCAGGCGTGCGGGCTGGTCAACGACCACCTGGCCGCCTGCGCCCTGCGCGACCCGGCGTAGGCGCGCTCACGCCGAGACGCACTTCGGGCCGGGCCGCGCGGGACGGCTGCGCGGTTCAGCGGCCGAGGTACTTCGGCGGCTGCTTCGCCAGGAAGGCCTGGACGGCGATGGAGTGGTCCTCGGAGGCTCCCGCACGGGTCTGCAGGACGTCCTCGTGCACCAGGGACTCCGCGAGGGTGTGGGAGGCCCCGTACGCGAGGGACTCCTTCAGGGAGGCATAGGCGACCGTCGGGCCCGCGGCCAGTGCGCGGGCCACGGCCTCGGCCTCGGCGTGCAGGGAGTCCGAGGGCACCAGGCGGTTGACGATGCCGAGGTCGTACGCCTCCTGCGCCTTGATCGAACGCGGGAAGAGCAGCAGGTCCGAGGCGCGGGAGGCGCCGATCAGGCGGGGCAGCGTCCACGAGACCCCGGAGTCGGCGGTGAGCGCCACGCCGGCGAACGAGGTGTTGAAGGAGGCGGTGTCGGCGACGACGCGGAAGTCGGCCGCCAGCGCGAAGCCGAAGCCGGCCCCGGCCGCGACGCCGTTGACGCCGGCCACCACGGGCTTGGGCATCTCGGTGAGCGCCCGCACGATGGGGTTGTAGTGCTCCTTGACCGTGTTCATGGTCAGCGAGGAGCCGGTCTCGCGGTCCGAGGCGAGGTTCCCGATGTGCTCCTTGAGGTCCTGGCCGACGCAGAAGGCCCGGTTGCCGGCGGCGGTCAGCAGGACCGCCCGGACCGCGGTGTCCTCGGCCGCGGCCACCGCCGCGTCGCGCAGGGCGACCTTGGCCTCGGTGTTCATCGCGTTCATCGCGTCGGGACGGTTGATCGTGATGGTCGCGAGTCCGTCGGTCACTTCGTAGAGCACACTGTCGGCCATGGCAGGGGGTCCCCCTTCGTCGCGGGCTTGGCTACCGGCCGGTACCGGCCGGTGCAAGGGCCAGCATGGCGGACCGGACGCGGAGCGCACATGTGATGTGTGTCAAAGAAACCGGAAGCGGTTTCCCAGGTGCGGCGGCGAAGTATCGCAGGCGGATCCCCGAAATGAGTGGTTTTGGTCGAGCGCGTTGCCCAAGCGTTCCCGGGTGATGTTGGTCATCGGGTCCTGACATGCGGGATAATGGCTGGGAAGCAATGTGTTCGATGCCGGGTACTAGGCGCCTGAATGGGGCCGTCGGCTGACGATGAGCTGGTTTCAGGAAGGGGAACGAGCATGGCGGCCATGAAGCCGCGGACGGGCGACGGCCCGCTCGAGGTCACCAAGGAGGGGCGGGGCATCGTCATGCGCGTACCGCTCGAGGGCGGCGGTCGGCTTGTCGTCGAGCTGACCCCCGATGAGGCGGACGCCCTGGGTGACGCCCTGAAGAAGGTCGTCGGCTGACCCGCTGACAGCACTTCCACCTTCTGCTTTCGCATTCTCTTCGCTGCCCCGACCGCGATCTGCGGCCGGGGCAGCGTTGTGTCGTGCCCGAGGACCCGCAGCCCCGGCGGCGCCGCACGTGACCTACCCCCCGCCCACGCCGCCGGCCTTCCCCGACCGCACTCCCCGCCAGAAGGCGGCCCGCCTCCTGTCGGACGTGCCGGCGCGGCGAACCTGGCGGTCGCCCTGCTCCTGCTCGTCGGCCGGCGCAGCGCCGGGTCGTGGACGGGTCTGGGCCGGGGCCTGCCGGTGACCTGACACGGCCCGGGTCGGGCGCCGGGGTGCGGCCGGGTCAGCGGTCAGCGGCGCACGGCGCAGAGCAGCCCGTCGCCCACCGGGAGCAGCGCGGCCTCCAGCGCCGGGCTCTCCCGGACGCTGCGCAGCAGCTCGCGGACGCGGAGCACCTCCACCGGCTGGGCCGCGGAGTCGACCGTACGGCCGTCGGAGAAGACCCCCTCGAAGCACACCAGCCCCCCGGGGCGCAGCAGGCGCAACGATTCGGCGAGGTAGTCGAGGGACTCGGTCGGGTCCCCGTCGCAGAAGACGAGGTCGTACCCGCCGTCGGCGAGGCGGGGCAGGACGTCGAGTGCGCGGCCGGGGATGAAGCGGGCGCGGTTGCCGGCGAAGCCGGCGGCGCGGAAGGCCTGGCGGGCGAAGGCCTGGCGGTCCGCCTCGGGATCGACCGTGGTCAGGACCCCGTCGGGGCGCATCCCGTGCAGGAGGTGGATGCCGGAGACGCCGGTTCCGGTGCCGATCTCGGCGACCGCCTTGGCGTCCGCGGTCGCGGCCAGCAGGCGCAGCGCGGCGCCGGTCCCGGGGGAGACGGAGCGCAGGCCCGCTTCCCTGGACCGGTCGCGGGCCCATCGCAGAGCGTCGTCCTCGGCGACAAACGCGTCGGCGAACGCCCAGCTCGTCTGCCGGTTGCCGGTAATGACCCTCTCCTGTCCCCATAGTTGGCGCAACGGTGACTGTATCCGTTGACGTCGGGAACCCGCAGATGGGACCGGGCGTTGTGAGGGGTGGAGGCGGGACGAGAAGGACGGCGCCGGGCAGATCGGCGGCGGGACCGCCCCGGGGCCTAAGGCTTGCGTAAAGATAATGCAAAAACCCTTATCCGGAGCTGACAGAGGGGGTGGCTATGGTAGGGACTCCACTGGACACCACCAGAGCCGACAGGGGAGGTGCGGCTGCGCCTGTGGATCGTGGAGGCGTGTTCAGACGCCTCTTCTGGTCGGCGGGTGAGCCGAAATCCGTGACCTACATTGCTGACCGCTTCCACACCGCAGACACCGCTACCACCGCGACCTTTGCCGCAGATGCGGGATCGCAGGCGTGGACCCCTCCCTCGTGGGAGGAGATCGTCAGCACGCACAGCGCGCGGGTCTACCGCCTCGCCTACCGCCTGACGGGCAACCAGCACGACGCCGAGGACCTGACCCAGGAGGTCTTCGTCCGCGTCTTCCGCTCGCTGTCCACCTACACGCCCGGCACGTTCGAGGGCTGGCTGCACCGCATCACCACGAACCTCTTCCTGGACATGGTCCGCCGCAAGCAGCGGATCCGCTTCGACGCGCTCGCCGACGACGCCGCCGAGCGGCTGCCGAGCCGTGAGCCGTCCCCCCAGCAGGTCCTGCACGACACGCACTTCGACGCGGACGTCCAGCAGGCGCTGGACACCCTCGCCCCCGAGTTCCGGGCGGCCGTGGTGCTGTGCGACATCGAGGGCCTGTCCTACGAGGAGATCGCCGCGACGCTCGGCGTGAAGCTCGGCACCGTGCGCAGCCGTATCCACCGCGGCCGCTCGCACCTGCGCAAGGCGCTCAAGCACCGGTCGCCCGCGGCCCGTGCCGAGCAGCGGGCGCTGGCGGGTGTGGCGACGGGCGCGCCGGACACCGGGAGAGAGGGCGGAGCCGAGTGACCGGAGCCAGTCCGTCCCCTGCCGAACAGCACCTTGGTGACCGGCTCGCCGCCCTCGTGGACGGGGAGTTGAAACACGACGCGCGCGAGCGGGTCCTCGCGCACCTGGCGACCTGCGCCAAGTGCAAGGCCGAGGCCGATGCCCAGCGCCGTCTGAAGACCATGTTCGTCGAGAGCGCGCCGCCGCCGCTGTCCGCGGGCCTGCTCGCGCGTCTCCAGCAGCTTCCGGGAGGCGGTCTCGACGCCCCGTCCGGCCCCGCGGATCCACCGGGACCGGGCTCCGCCCAGCCCGACCCCTTCGAGGCCTTCGCGTACGGGCTGCCCGCGGCCGCCGTCCGTCCGCAGCAGGAGGGCTTCCGCATCCACGAGGTGGGCCGTCCGCGCCGCCGGTTCGCCTTCGTCGCCGCCGGAGCGGTGTCGCTGGCGGCCCTCGCGCTGGGCGGCACGCTGCCGCTGGAGGGCACGGAGCCGATCGTCCGGGGTGATTCCCCGGCGCCGACCTCCAGGCCCGGCCCCGCGCTGTCCGTGACCGACGCGGCGGTCCGTGACCGGCCGCCCACTCCCGCGGCCGTACCGACCCTCCTGACGGCCGGGGCGAGCCCGCTGGCACCGCCCACGCCCTCCCCGCCGGGCTCGGCACGCCCGGTCTCCCTGATGCGCTGACCCGCGACCTGGTTGAATCGGCCGGACATGCGCACAGGTACGCGGGGAGCGCCCATGGCCGACAGGCAGCAGAACGAACCGGCTCCGCAGTGGTGGAGCCGGCCCGAGGGCACGGCCGACGGCCGTCGCGACGGGGTTCCGGCCCCTCGGCCCGAGACCGCGGGCGGGGCCGTCGGCGCAGACGGTGACCGTGACGGCGAAGGCGGGGGGAACGGGACCGCAGGGCAGGCGGCGGCCCCTGCCCAGGAGGCGCCGGTCCACGAGGTCCGGTACGACCCCTGGGGCGAGCGGCCCCTCCAGGTCGTGGACCGGGGCCGGGACCGGCGCGGGTTCCGGCTGTGGCAGGTGGCGGCCCTCGCCGCGGGAACGGCGCTGCTCGCGGGCGGGATCGGTGGTTACGTCGGCGTGCTCGCCGAGCGGCAGAGCAGCACCAGGCTGGAGCTGCCGCAGGCGGCCGTCGCCGACAAGGGCCGGGCGCCCGACAGCGTGGCCGGGATCGCGGCCACCGCACTGCCCGGGGTGGTGACCCTGCACGTGCGCGGCGCCAAGAGCAGCGGCACGGGCACCGGCTTCGTACTGGACCCGCAGGGGCACATCCTGACCAACAACCACGTGGTCGCCGACGCCAAGGAGATAGCGGTCACCTTCAGCACCGGCGAGAGCGTCACCGCCGAGCTCGTCGGTCGCGACTCCGGCTACGACCTGGCCGTGGTCAAGGTCAGCGGGGTGCGCGGGCTCCGGCCGCTCAGCCTGGGGAACTCCGAGAACGTGCAGGTCGGCGACCCGGTCGTGGCCATCGGCGCGCCCTTCGACCTCTCCAACACGGTCACCGCCGGCATCATCAGCGCCACCGGCAGGCCCGTCACCGCGGGCGGCGACAAGGGCGACGGCAGTGACATCAGCTACGTCGACGCCCTCCAGACCGACGCCCCCATCAACCCCGGGAACTCCGGCGGCCCCCTCCTCGACGCCCGCGCGCACGTGGTCGGCATCAACAGCGCGATCCGCGGCGCCGACAAGGACGACCCCGACCGGCAGGGCGGCTCCATCGGCCTGGGCTTCGCCATCCCCATCAACCAGGGCAAGCGCGTCGCGGAGGAGCTCATCGCCACCGGCCGCGCCACGCATCCCGTCATCGGGGTCACCCTCGACATGGACTACACGGGTGACGGAGCCCGGGTGGGGGACAAGGGCGAGGACGGCAAGCCGTCCGTGACCGCCGGCGGACCGGGCGCGCGCGCCGGGATCAGGCCCGGTGACGTGATCACCAAGGTGGACGGACAGCGGGTTCGCGGCGGCGACGAGCTGATCATCAAGATCCGGGCCCACCGCCCGGGCGATCCGCTCACCCTGACCGTCCTGCGCGACGGCCGGGAGCGCACGCTGGGCGTGGTCCTCGGGTCGGCGAACGGCTCATGATCCCGCGATGGCCGGGGGGTGAAACCCTCATGGGGCCGGGACGCGTGTAGGGGGCCGCGGGCAAGGGCGGGTACCGTGTGTTCGGGCCCGAAGTGACAGAGAGCCGAGGAGCGGCAAGGTGTTCAACGACATAGGCGCACTCGAACTCGTCACGATCGTGGTTCTGGCCATCCTCGTCTTCGGCCCGGAAAAGCTGCCCAAGGTCATCCAGGACGTCACGGGCTTCATCCGCAAGGTCCGCGCCTTCTCCGACAGCGCCAAGCAGGACATTCGCTCCGAACTCGGCCCGGAGTTCAAGGACTTCGAATTCGAGGACCTGAATCCGAAGACCTTCATCCGCAAGCAGCTGACGGAGAACGAGGACCTCAAGGAGATCCGCACGAGCTTCGACCTCCGCAAGGAGCTGAACGACGTCACCGACGCCGTCAACAACCCGGAGCCCGATCCCGCCGCAGCCTCACCGTCCGGCGCGGCCGCCGGCGTGGACCTGCTGAAGAAGCCCGAGGCCCCGGCCCCCGAGCAGCGCGCGCGCTTCGACGCCGACGCCACCTGACCCAGCCTGCCCGGCGATCCGGGGTCCGATGGCTATCCTCCATCTGTCCGGATCGCGGGACGCCCGAGGGAGGGGGTCCCCCCAGCACCGCGAGGGGGAGGGCCGTTCCGGACCCCACGGAACGAGAGGCCGCCCAGATGGAGACGACGAGCAGCAGCCTGGTAGGCGCGCAGACCGCCGAGGCACCCGCCGCCGCAGACCCCGCACAGGAACCGCACAGCAGTCCGCATACGAGCCCGCATACCGGCGACCGTGCCGAGGGGCAGCAGCCGGAGGCCGCCGCCCCCGTGCCGGCGGCCCGCCGGACGGTCGACGGCTTCCTGGCCGCTGATTTCCCCTGGTACGGGCTGGACGGGGCCTTCACGGGCCCCCGCTGGCTCATGCAGGTCGGTACCGCCGCCGACGGAACGGTCGAGCACGGCTCCACCGGCCACGGTGACGAGCCGTCCGCCCGGGGTGAGATCGCCACCGGCGAGAAGGAACGCTTCGCGGTGGTCATCACCGTCGCGAGCAACCCGCTGCGCCGCAGCGGCGACGGCACCGGGGTCCTGGAGGCCACCTCGGTCTCCTCGGCGGCCTGGCTGGCCGGCTCCGGGCTGCTGGCGTACAGCTGGCCCGGACAGATGGACCACGCCCTGCGCGACGACTGGCTCGACCAGCAGACCGAGGCCGCGTGGGAGCTCGCCGACGACCTCGACGGCGAGGACTGGTCCACGCTGTCGCTGCCGGTGGACGGGGAGCCGACCACCTTCCACTACCGCGAGTCCGAGTTCGGCTGGGTGCTCGCGGGCTCCACCGGGAGCGGGGTGCACCTGGGCGCCTACGGGCGCGGCATGAGCGCCTACGGCCTCGGCTTCTCGGCGATCTCCGACCTCGGCACGTACGAGTAGCCGCACCGGCCTGACCGGACCGGACCGGTACGGGCACGGGCACGGAAAAGGGCACCGCCGGCCGGCGGTGCCCTTCCCTTCGCGGAACGGGGACTAGAACTTGTTGCGCGGGGTGATGCCCAGGGACATGCCCGACAGGCCGCGCGCCCGGCCGCCCAGCTTGCCCGCGATGGCGCGCAGGGCCGCGCCGGCCGGCGAGTCCGGGTCGGACAGGACGACGGGCTTGCCCTCGTCGCCGCCCTCGCGCAGCCGGACGTCGATCGGGATCTGGCCCAGCACCGGCACCGTCGCGCCGACCGTCTTGGTCAGCCCGTCGGCGACCTTCTGGCCACCGCCGGAGCCGAAGACGTCCACCATCTCGTCGCAGTGCGGGCACGGCAGGCCCGACATGTTCTCGACGACGCCGACGATCTTCTGATGGGTCTGCACGGCGATCGAGCCGGCCCGCTCGGCCACCTCGGCAGCGGCCTGCTGCGGGGTGGTGACCACCAGGATCTCGGCGTTCGGCACGAGCTGCGCCACGGAGATCGCGATGTCACCCGTACCGGGCGGCAGGTCCAGCAGCAGCACGTCCAGGTCGCCCCAGAAGACATCGGCCAGGAACTGCTGCAGGGCCCGGTGCAGCATCGGTCCGCGCCACACGACCGGCGCGTTGCCCGGGGTGAACATGCCGATGGAGATGACCTTCACGCCGTTCGCGGACGGCGGCATGATCATGTTCTCGACCTGGGTGGGACGGCCGTCCACGCCCAGCATGCGCGGCACGCTGTGGCCGTAGATGTCCGCGTCGACCACGCCGACCTTCAGGCCGTCCGCCGCCATCGCCGCGGCCAGGTTCACCGTGACGGACGACTTGCCGACGCCGCCCTTGCCGGAGGCGACCGCGTACACGCGGGTCAGCGAGCCCGGCTTGGCGAAGGGCACCTCGCGCTCGGCGGTGCCGCCGCGCAGCGTGGCCGCCAGGTCCTTGCGCTGCTCGTCGCTCATCACGTCGAGGGAGACGGCGACGGAGGTGACGCCCGCGACCTTCTCGACGGCCTCGGTGACGTTCCTGGTGATGGTCTCGCGCATGGGGCAGCCCGACACCGTGAGGTAGACCGTGACGGCGACCGCGCCGCCGTCGCCGATCTCCACCGATTTGACCATGCCGAGCTCGGTGATCGGCCGGTGGATCTCGGGGTCGTTCACCGTCGCCAGAGCGTCCAGGATCGCGTCCTGCTCAGGCACGGCGGCGGAGCTTGTGTCGGTAGCCATGCCCCGATGGTACGGCTCGGTAGCACGCCTCAGGAAAGCCCGTCAGCGGTCGCCTTCATCACGTTCCGCCGGGAATAGACGGCGCTCGTCCATCTCCTTGATCAGGTCCTGGAACTCCGACCTGATCCAGTCGCGCGTGGCGACCTCGCCCAGGCCCATCCGCAGCGCCGCGATCTCGCGCGTCAGGTACTCGGTGTCGGCGATGGAGCGCTCGTTCTGCTTGCGGTCCTGCTCGTGGGTGACCCGGTCGCGGTCGTCCTGCCGGTTCTGCGCGAGCAGGATCAGCGGGGCCGCGTAGGAGGCCTGGAGCGACAGCATCAGGGTCAGGAAGATGAAGGGGTACCTGTCGAAGCGCAGGTCGTCCGGCGCGAAGACGTTCCACAGCACCCACACGATGACGACCAGCGTCATCCAGACGATGAACCGGCCCGTGCCCAGGAAGCGCGCCACCCGCTCGGACAGCCGCCCGAAGGCCTCCGGGTCGTATTCGGGCAGCAGCGACCGGCGCGGCGCGCGCGGCAGGTCCAGGCGCACCCGCGAGCGCGACAGCGCGCTCGACCCGCTCGACGACTTCGCCGCGCGCTCGCCGGAACGTTCCGCCGCCTCCGCCGCCAACCCGTGCTCGCGCGCCTGCACCCGCGCCTGCTCGCGCCGCTCCCGGATCTGCTCGCGGCGCCGCTCGCGCGCCTGCTCGCCCCGCCCCCGGTCGAAGCGACCTCGCTCACCGGCCACGCAGCGCCTCCTCGGAAGGCAAGTCCGTCTCGCGCCAGTCGTCCGGCAGGAGGTGGTCCAGTACGTCGTCGACCGTCACCGCGCCCAGCAGTGACCCGCTCTCGTCGACCACCGGCACCGCCACCATGTTGTAGGCGGCCAGGTGCGTGGTCACCGCGGGCAGCGAGGCGTCGGGCCGCAGCGGCGGCAGGTCCGTGTCCACGATCGAGCTGACCAGGGTGAACGGAGGATCGCGCAGCAGCCGTTGGAAGTGCACCGTGCCCAGGTACTTCCCCGTCGGCGTCTCGTCCGGCGGCCGGCACACGTACACCTGCGCCGCCAGCGCCGGCGACAGGTCCGCCTGCCGTACGCGGGCCAGCGCGTCCGCGACCGTCGCGTCCGGGCGCAGCACGATCGGCTCGGTCGTCATCAGACCGCCGGCGGTGTTCTCCTCGTAGGACAGCAGGCGGCGTACGTCCGCCGCGTCGTCGGGCCGCATCAGCGTCAGCAGCCGCTCCTTGTCGTCCTCCGGCAGCTCCGACAGCAGGTCGGCGGCGTCGTCCGGGTCCATCGCCTCCAGGACGTCGGCGGCCCTCTCCTCCTTGAGCTTGCCGAGGATCTCCACCTGCTCGTCCTCGGGCAGCTCCTCCAGGACGTCCGCGAGCCGGTCGTCGTCGAGGGCGTTGGCCACCTCGGCACGCCGCTTCGGCGTCAGGTGGTGCAGGACGTTCGCCACGTCGGCCGGGCGCATCTGCTCGAAGGTGGCGACCAGGTTCTCGGCGCCCTGCCCGTGCTCCTCCAGCGAGAAGCCCGTCACGGCCGACCACTCCACCGTCAGGGCCTCGCCGCGCCGGCGCAGCGCACCCGACTTGCCCTTGCGTACGAAGATCCGGTCGATCTCCCAGTCCCGGCGGGCCGGCAGCTGCTGGATGGCCACGTCCAGGACGGTGACCTCCTCGCCGCTGGCGACCAGCGTCACCCGGCGGTCCAGCAGTTCGCCCAGGACCAGCCGTTCGGTGGGCCGCTGCTCGAAGCGCCGCATGTTGATGACACCGGTGGTGATGACCTGGCCGGACTCGACGCCCGTGACCCGGGTCATCGGCAGGAAGATCCGCCGCCGGCTGACCACCTCGACCACCAGGCCCAGCAGCCGGGGCGGGCGGCCGCCGACCCGGAGCATCGCGACGAGGTCGCGGACCCGGCCGACCTGGTCGCCGTTGGGATCGAAGACGGGCACACCCGACAGATGCGAGACGAAGATCCGCGGGGCGCCTGCAGCCATCCGAGCGCCTCCTAGAGCGTCTGTCGACAGTCGTGCCGCCCCTCAGGCTAGCCCGTGCCGTGGGAAAGCGTCCTGGTGGGGAGGTCCGCCCGGGGCCCGGCGGACTGCGGGGAGCGGTCGCGGGCCGCGGCGCACGGACGGGTACGCTGCCTGCTGGCCGCAGACGAACAACGAGAGGCACCTGCCCGTGACCGCCTACTTCCCCGCCGCGCGGCTGCGCCGGGCCGCCTTCATCGGTGTGCTGTGCGCGGGTCTCGCCGTGACCGCTACGGGGTGCGGGGACGACCCGGACGAAGGCACGAACGGCGTCGGCAAGCTCTCCGCCGACAAGATCGAGGCGAAGGCGAAGGCGGCCGCGACCGAAGCGGACTCGGTGCACCTGTCCGGCACGCTGGTCAGCGGCGGCAAGTCCTTCACCGTCGACATGCGGCTGAAGTCGGACGGCGGCTCCGGCGAGGTGAAGTCGAATGAGGACACCTTCCAGCTGCTGCGGGTGGGGGAACAGCTCTACCTGAAGGCCAGCGCGGCGTTCTGGGGCCAGTCCGACTCGGCCGGCAAGCTCGGCGACAAGTACGTCAAGGTGCCCGAGGGCGACCCCTCCTACAAGCAGTTCCGCGGCTTCACCGACATGGACGTCCTGCTCGACGGGCTGCTGGGCCTGGAGGGCAAGCTCGCCAAGGGCTCCTACACCAAGGTCGGGCACACCCGCGCGGTCCAGGTCACGGCCGACGAGGGCAAGGGAGGCAAGCTCTCGGTATCCCTGGAAGGGACCCCGTACCCGCTGCTCATGGAGCGCGCCGGAGGCGCAGGCCGGGTGGAACTCGCGGAGTGGGGCCAGCCGTTCCAGCTCGACCCGCCCGCGCAGGACCAGACGGTCGACTACGGCAGCCAGCTGCCGACGACCAAGGGGGAGGGCGGAGAGCCCGCCCCGGCCCCCTCCAAGGGCTCGGGCCAGGGGGCGAACCCCACCAAGCCCTGAGCCGTCCCCGGCACCCCCGGCGCTTTCACGTCCCGGGATCCCGGTGCCCGGCCCCGCGAGCCCCGAGTGACGGCAACCACGCCCGTGGGCGGGGCGGCGGAGCGCTCCAGGGTCTGTATCGAGTTGCCCCGTGGAGCACGGAGCGGCGTTCGGTGCGTGCCCTCGGCGTGCGGGACGGGCGTCGCGACGCCGCGGGGCAACTCGATACAGACCCTAACCCCGGGCGCGCTTCTTCCGCTTGAGCAGGAGCTTCGGCAGGGCCGCGGGCACCGGCCCGCGGGTCGTCGCCGGGGAGCCGAGCGGGGCCGCGGCCAGCGAGCCGTCCGGCAGTTCGGACCGCACCGATTCCGGTTCCAGCCTCAGCAGCCGGCACTCCCGTGCCCACCGCTCGGTCATGTCCTGCGCGTCGGGCGCGTTCAGCCGCTTGCCCTTGAGCTCGGCCACGGCCGCCTGCCACTCCTCGCCACGGGGCGCGAGTTCCCGTACGGTCGCCGTCCAGGCCACCAGCCGGCCTCCCTTGTCCTTGCTCCGCACGGTCACCTCGGCGCTCGCGCCGTCCGCCAGCCCGGGGAACGGCTGCTCGCCGGGCCCGTCGCCCAGTACGTGGGCCGCGCCGTCCACCCAGGCGTGCCACAGCGCGCGGTCGGCCCCGGCGCCGCGGACCCAGATCAGGCCGGACTTCTTGGTGGCCTCCTCGACGAGGGCCAGGTCGAGCGTGCTGAGAGTCATGCGCACAGGGTAGGGGGTCGCCGCTCGGGTCCCCCTCGGGCCCTACAGCCAGCCGTGGCGGCGCAGCGCCCGGTGGATGGTGAAGCAGGCACCGAAGATCGTCGCCATCACCATCGGGTAGCCGTACTCCCAGCGGAGCTCGGGCATGTGGTCGAAGTTCATCCCGTACACCCCGCAGATCATCGTCGGCACGGCGATGATGGCCGCCCAGGAAGTGATCTTGCGCATGTCCTCGTTCTGGGCGACCGTCGCCTGCGCGAGGTTGGCCTGCAGGATCGAGTTCAGGAGCTCGTCGAAGCCCACGACCTGCTCGTGCACCCGCGCGAGGTGGTCGGCCACGTCCCGGAAGTACTTCTGGATGTCCGGGTCCACCAGCCGCATCGGCCGCTCGCTCAGCAGCTCCATCGGCCGCAGCAGCGGCGAGACCGCCCGCTTGAACTCCAGCACCTCGCGCTTGAGCTGGTAGATCCGGCCCGCGTCGCCACCGCGCGCGCGGCCCTTGGCGGGGGCCGCGAAGACATCGCTCTCCACCTCGTCGATGTCGTCCTGCATCGCCGCCGCGACCGCGATGTAGCCGTCGACGACGTGGTCGGCGATGGAGTGCAGCACGGACGAGGGCCCTTTGGACAGTAGCTCCGGATCGTCCTGGAGGCGGTGGCGCAGTCCCTTGAGGGAGCCCTGGCCGCCGTGCCGGACGGTGATGACGAAGTCGGGGCCGGTGAAACACATCACCTCGCCCGTCTCCACCACCTCGCTGGTCGCGGTCAGTTCGGCGTGCTCCACGTAGTGGATCGTCTTGAAGACGGTGAAGAGGGTGTCGTCGTAGCGCTCCAGCTTCGGCCGCTGGTGCGCGTGCACGGCGTCCTCCACGGCCAGCGGGTGCAGCCCGAAGGTGGCGGCGATCCCCGCGAACTCGGCCTCCGTCGGCTCGTGCAGGCCGATCCACGCGAAGCCGCCGTCCTCGCGGACCCGGCGGATCGCCTCACGGGGCGTCAGACACACCGGGCCCAGCACCCGGCGGCCGTCGCGGTACACGGCGCAGTCGACCACCGCGCTGCTCGCCGACGGGTCGCGGGTCGTGTCGTAGCCGGGCTGTACAGGGCTGGACTTGCGCAGGGACGGGCGTACGGCCGCGCGCAGGTAGGGCAGCATCGACATGGCAGGCTCCTTCGCACGCACGGCTGCGGACCGTACGGGTGGGAGACCCTCCGACATACGGGGCGGGCAGGCCCGGGCAGGCGGGAGGGAACAGGACGGGAGGACAACGTTCTGCCGTCGCTCTTCTACTGATCAGAAGATCACAGAGGGCGGGAAGCGCCCGCCGGAGAAGTGGAAGAGCGATTGGTACTGCACGATCGACTTCGGTCCACCGCAGCCCCACCTCCTCCGGCCGGTCCCCCGTGGGGGACGTCCTGTCTCCGGGGCCTTGAAACAACGCTTCTGCGTGCGGCCCCGAACAGCTGTCAACACTATCAGCCGACGGATGGTCAAGACCCGCCCTTTACCCGCCTGATACGAGTTCTATGCTCGCTGCATGGCAGAAATTCTGGCCCTCGTGGAGGCCCGGCTGCGCACCGCGTTCGGTGAACCCGACGCCCGCGCCGCCGTCACCTTCCTGGGCACCGACCGCATCGAGGTACTCCGTTTCGCCGAGGGCGACCTCGTGCGGTACGCGACCCTCGGGATGTCCGCGAACCCGATGACCGATCCGACCGCCGTGGTCGCCGACCCCGTACGCGGCCCGCGCGCCGAACTGGTGCTTACCGTACGGGCGGGGCTGGCGGACACCGACAAACTGCTCAGGCCGCTCGCCGTGCTTGCCGCCTCCCCGCAGGTCGAGGGGCTGGTCGTGGCCCCGGGGGCCTCGCTCGACGTGGGCGAGCCGCTGTGGGAGGGGGCCCCGTTCAGCTCCGTCCTCGTGGCGGAACCGGGCGGTCTGGTCGAGGACCTGCAGCTCGACGAGCCCATGGAGCCGGTGCGGTTCCTGCCGCTGCTGCCGATGACGGCGAACGAGGCGGCCTGGAAGCGGGTGCACGGCGCGGCCGCCCTCCAGGAGCGCTGGCTCGCGCGCGGGACGGACCTGAGGGACCCTCTGCGTAGCGCCGTCGCACTGGACTGACAGCCCGGACGGGTGACCGCGCCTTGACTGGCGGCCGGGCGGGGAGGAGCGTGGCTACCTATGAGGGGTGAACCGAGTTGCCCGAAGTGCGGTGGCCGGGTCAGGGCGCCCGGACTCTTCTCCGACTCCTGGCAGTGCGCGGCGCACGGCGCCGTCCACCCCCTGCAGCCCGTCATCCCGCCGAGCGTGGAGGGCCTGGGCGTGGTCGTGCACCGGGCGCGGGTGCCCGTGTGGATGCCGTGGCCGCTGCCGCTGGGATGGCTGTTCACCGGAGTGGCGTCCGCCGGTGACGACCGCAGCGGGGGCCGGGCGACGGTGGTCGCCTGCTCGGGTCCCGGACCGGTGGGCGGCATGGGGGAGCTGCTGCTGATCGCCGAGGAGCTGGGCGTCGGCCTGGGCGCGCGGTACGCGGGGATCGACGGCCTCGACCCCGGCCGGTCCATCGACATGGCCGGGCCGCCCCACACCAAGGTGGTCGCGGCCGGCCGGCCGACACCGCTGTGGCACGTGGGCGGAGGCCCGGACGACCGGGCCGTCTTCGCCGGCGAGGCGCGCGGTCTGTGGCTGTGGGCGATCGTCTGGCCGCAGCAGTCGGGCCTCCTGCTGTACGACGAGCTGGTCCTGACCGACCTGCGCGAGGGGGGCGCCGAGGTCGAACTCCTCCCGTGCGGGGCGCTGAGCCCGCGCATCCTGGGCCCCGCGTAGATCCTTCCGGCGGAAGGGGGCCCTCCGCCCGGTTATCCTGGAGCGTCCCCCCCGTCCGTCCGTACGACCCATGGAGCCCCGCTGTGCGCATCGACCTGCACGCGCACTCCACGGCGTCCGACGGTACGGACACCCCCGCCGAGCTGGTGCGCAATGCCGCCGCTGCCGGGCTGGACGTGGTCGCGCTGACCGACCACGACACCGTCGCCGGGTACGGCGAGGCCCTCGCGGCGCTTCCCGCCGGACTGACGCTGGTGACCGGCGCGGAGCTGTCCTGCCGGCTCGACGGGATCGGCGTGCACATGCTCGCCTACCTCTTCGACCCCGAGGAGCCCGAGCTCGCCCGCGAGCGGGAACTCGTACGGGACGACCGGGTCCCGCGGGCCCGGACCATGGTCGGCAAGCTCCAGGACCTCGGCGTGGACGTCACCTGGGAGCAGGTGGCGCGGATCGCCGGGGACGGCTCGGTCGGGCGGCCGCACATCGCCACCGCTCTCGTCGAGCTGGGCGTCGTGCCCACCGTCTCGGACGCCTTCACGCCGGACTGGCTCGCCGACGGCGGCCGGGCGTACGCCGAGAAGCACGAACTCGACCCCTTCGACGCCGTACGCCTGGTCAAGGCGGCCGGCGGTGTCACCGTCTTCGCGCACCCCGCCGCCGTCAAGCGAGGCCGGTGCGTGCCGGAGTCCGCGATAGCCGCGCTGGCGGCCGCGGGCCTGGACGGCATCGAGGTGGACCACATGGACCACGACGCCGAAACCCGCGCACGGCTGCGCGGACTGGCTGCGGACCTCGGGCTGCTGGCCACCGGCTCCAGCGACTACCACGGCAGCCGCAAGACCTGCCGTCTCGGCGAGTACACGACCGACCCCGAGATCTACGGCGAGATCACGCGCCGCGCGACCGGGGCCTTCCCCGTGCCCGGCGCGGGCGGACGCGAGCGCTGACCGGCCGCGCTGCGGCCCGCTCCACCCGTCCTCACCTCTTCTTCGCGACACCCCTCTCTCCTGCAAGGCATCACTGTGTTCGACTTCGCCGTCTTCGGATCCCTTTTTCTCACCCTTTTTGTGATTATGGACCCCCCGGGAATCACGCCGATCTTCCTCGCGCTGACCTCCGGCCGTCCCGTCAAGGTGCAGCGCCGCATGGCCTGGCAGGCCGTGTGCGTGGCCTTCGGCGTCATCGCGGTCTTCGGCATCTGCGGTCAGCAGATCCTCGACTACCTGCACGTCTCCGTCCCGGCGCTGATGATCGCCGGCGGCCTGCTGCTCCTGCTCATCGCCCTCGACCTGCTCACCGGCAAGACCGACGAGCCCAAGCAGACCAAGGACGTGAACGTCGCCCTGGTCCCGCTGGGCATGCCGCTGCTGGCCGGGCCCGGTGCGATCGTGTCCGTCATCCTGGCCGTGCAGAAGGCGGACGGGGCGGCCGGCCAGGTCTCGGTCTGGGCCGCGATCATCGCCATGCACGCCGTGCTGTGGATCACCATGCGCTACTCGCTGGTGATCATCCGGGTCATCAAGGACGGCGGCGTCGTCCTCGTGACCCGGCTCGCCGGCATGATGCTGTCGGCGATCGCCGTCCAGCAGATCATCAACGGCGTGCTCCAGGTGGTCCAGGGAGCCTGACCGTCCCGCGCCGCTCGCGCCGCCCGCGCCGCCGTATGTGAACGCCCCCGCACCGGTCCCGGTGCGGGGGCGTCGCCGTTTCGCGCGGGAGCGTCAGGAAGACGCGCTCCCGGCCGGTCGGATCAGGATGCGCTGGCCGATCGACGCGGCCTGCTGCACGATCCGGTTGACGGAGGCCGCGTCCACGACGGTGCTGTCCACGGCGGTCCCGTCGACATCGTCCAGGCGCAGAATCTCGAAGCGCACGGGGCTTCTCCCTTCGTCAGTGTTCTCCTTGTACCGGGTCAACGAAGTGTAAGCCGCAATCATTCCCTACGCTAAGGAAATTTTTTCACTGGCTAACTACACGGGGGTGGCGGAGTCCCAGAACGAGGCCAGCGCGGCGGCCGTGGTCGCCGGGTCCTCGGCGTTCGGGGAGTGCTCGGTCCCCGGCACGACCACCCGCCGCGCGCCCAGCCGCTCGGCCATCGCGTCCATCAGCGGGACCGGCCAGGCGTAGTCCACGGCCCCCGACAGCACCAGCTTCGCCGGCCCGACCCGGCTCAGCTCGTCCACCCGGTCACGCTCGCAGATCAGCGCCCGGCCCGTGGCGATCAGCTGCTCGGGCACGGTGGCCAGCCACCGCTCGCGCAGGAAGTCCGTCAGCTCGGGGGAGTCCTGGGCCGCGTCCTCGGGATCGTGGGCCCGCATCGCAGCCCAGATCCCCGCCATGTCGTCGCCCATCGCCTCCAGCGCGGCGACCAGCAGCTTCGTACGCGCCTGCTGCTCCTCGGCGATCGCCGCCGGCCCGCTGCTCAGCAGGGTGAGCGAGACGAAGGGCTCCGGGTCGCGCAGCACGGCGGCCCGCGAGATCAGCCCGCCGAGCGAGTGGCCGACCAGGTGTACGGGACCCGCGCCCAGGGCGCGGACCTGCGCGAGGAGGTCGCGCGCCAGCTCCTCCAGGCCGTACGCCGACTCCTCGCGCGGGCCCGGCGTCTCGTACTGACCGCGCCCGTCGACGGCGACCACCCGGTAGCCGGCGGCGGCCAGCGGCTCCAGCAGGGCGATGAAGTCCTCCTTGCTGCCCGTGAACCCCGGGACCAGCAGGGCGGTACCGCGGACCGGCTCCCCGGCCTCGTGCACGGCGAAGGGACCGCGGTCGGTGGAGAGGCGGTACGCACGGGCGACGGACGGCAGCGTAAGGCGCGGCGGCTTGCTCATGGCCCGAGGTTACCGGCCCGTAGCCCATGGCGCCCCCCGGGTACGCCGACGGCCCCGGCCCCCTCGGAAGGGGGCCGGGGCCGTCGGTGCGGTGCTGTGGTCCTACGCCTCCGGAGCGGCCTGCGCGGCCTTGCGGGTACGGGTCCGCTTCGGCTTGGCCGGGGCGTCCTCGGCCACGGCGGCGGCCTCCACGACCGGCGCGGCCGCGGCCTTGCGGGTGCGGGTCCGCTTCGGCTTGGCCGGGGCCTCCTCCGCCACCACGACGGTCTCGGAGGCCACCGGAGCGGTCTCCGCGACCTTGCGGGTGCGGGTCCGCTTCGGCTTGGCCGGAGCCTCCTCCGCCACGGCCACGGCAGACTCGGCGACCGGGGTCACCGCAGCGGCCGCCGCCTTGCGGGTGCGTCGCGCCCTGACGGGCTCGACGGGCGGAGCCATCTGGAAGTCCGGCTCGGGGGCGCTCTCCACGACCCGGCGCGGGCGTCGCGCCCGGACGGGAGCCGGCTCGACGGGCGGGGCCGTCTGGAAGTCCGGCTCCGGGGCGCTCTCCACGGCCTTGCGGACGCGGGCACGCCGCGGCGTGGCCGGGGCCTCCTCGGCGACCGGGGTCACCGCGGCCGCGGGAGCCGCGACCACGGCGGCCTCGGCCACCGGAGCGTCGGCCACCGCCGCGGGAGCGGACTGCACCGGCACCGCACCCACACGGGTCCGGCGGCGGCGCGGCCTGCGCGGCTCGTCGCCCGCGGCGGGCGCCTGCGGCGCCTCGGCCACCGGGGAGGGGGCCGCCTGGTCGGCGCCGACCTCGGACCCGCCCCGCGTACGGCGGCGCTGCCGCGGCGTACGGGTACGGGCCGGACGCTCCTCGGTCACCGTGGCGGCGGCCTGTGCGGGACGGCCGCCACGGCCACCGCGGCCGCCGGTCTCGCCCAGGTCCTCCAGGTCCTCGGCCTTCAGGCCGGCCCGCGTGCGCTCGGCGCGCGGCAGGATGCCCTTGGTGCCGGCCGGGATGTTCAGCTGCTCGAACAGGTGCGGCGACGTGGAGTACGTCTCGACCGGGTCGTGGAAGTCCAGCTCCAGCGCCTTGTTGATCAGCTGCCAGCGCGGGATGTCGTCCCAGTCGACCAGGGTGACGGCGATGCCCTTGTTGCCCGCGCGGCCGGTGCGGCCCACCCGGTGCAGGAAGGTCTTCTCGTCCTCCGGCGTCTGGTAGTTGATGACGTGGGTCACACCCTCGACGTCGATGCCGCGCGCGGCGACGTCGGTGCACACCAGCACGTCGACCTTGCCGTTGCGGAACGCGCGCAGAGCCTGCTCGCGGGCGCCCTGGCCCAGGTCGCCGTGGACGGCGCCGGACGCGAAGCCGCGGCGCTCCAGCTGCTCGGCGATGTCGGCCGCCGTGCGCTTGGTACGGCAGAAGATCATGGCCAGCCCGCGACCCTCGGCCTGCAGGATGCGGGAGACCAGCTCCGGCTTGTCCATGTTGTGCGCACGGAAGACGTGCTGCGTGATGTTGGCGACGGTCGCGCCCTCGCCGTCCTCGGAGACGGCGCGGATGTGCGTCGGCTGCGTCATGTACCGGCGGGCCAGGCCGATGACCGCGCCCGGCATGGTCGCCGAGAACAGCATCGTCTGACGCTTGGCGGGCAGGTAGGCCATGATCTTCTCGACGTCGGGCAGGAAGCCCAGGTCGAGCATCTCGTCGGCCTCGTCCAGGACGAGCGCGCGGACGCGGGACAGGTCGAGCTTGCGCTGTCCGGCCAGGTCGAGCAGGCGGCCGGGCGTGCCGACGATCACGTCGACGCCCTTGTTGAGGGCCTCGACCTGGGGCTCGTAGGCGCGGCCGCCGTATATGGCCAGGACGCGGACGTTGCGGACCTTGCCGGCGGTGAGCAGGTCGTTGGTGACCTGGGTGCACAGCTCGCGGGTCGGAACCACCACGAGGGCCTGCGGGGCGTCGGTCAGCTGGTCGGGCGTGGCCCGGCCGGCCTCGACGTCCGCGGGGACGACGACCCGCTCCAGCAGGGGAAGGCCAAAACCGAGCGTCTTGCCGGTTCCGGTCTTGGCCTGGCCGATGACGTCCGTGCCGGAAAGGGCGACGGGGAGGGTCATCTCCTGGATCGGGAAGGGGGACACGATGCCGACGGCCTCAAGGGCTTCGGCCGTCTCGGGAAAGATCCCGAGGTCTCGGAACGTAGTCAGGGTGCTGCCTCTTCTGTGAGACGCGGCGCGAGGCGGCGAGGGGGGTCCTACCGTGCTGTGCTTGCAGTACTGCCACGTACGAAGCTGCGCGGGACCACTGGCCTTCGCTCAAGCGCATCTGCCGCTGAGGGGGCCCCTCGTGGGAGGCGGTACGCATGGACGTACGCACCACACCGAGGGCGGTCGGTTGGAGCCGATCGGGCCACCGACCGGGCATCCTCATTCGGATGGCCCGCCGAGTATTCGGCAGGCGCATTACCACTGTACCCCGGAATCGCGCAGGTGTGTCGGGTGAATTCACCGGGGAGGTGGGTTTAGGTGGACAGGCTATGAGCAGACGTGGTGACTTGAGGCGCCATTCGGCGGGCTATTGTGCGGAGCATGCCGACCGTAGAAAACGCCTCGCCCGCCGACGACAGCACCCCCGCCGAAGCCACGGGGATCGCCTCGCAGGACTGGGCGACCGCATCTGCCTCGCCGCAGTACCGGGCCGCCGTCGTGGACCTGCTCGGCGCGCTCGCGTACGGGGAGCTCGCGGCCTTCGAGCGCCTCGCGGAGGACGCGAAGCTCGCGCCCACCCTGGACGACAAGGCCGAGCTCGCCGCGATGGCCTCCGCCGAGTTCCACCACTTCGAGCAGCTCCGGGACCGCCTCGCCAAGATCGAGGTCGAGCCCACCGCCGCCATGCAGCCCTTCGCCCAGGGCGTCGACGACTTCCACCGCCAGACCGCCCCGTCGGACTGGCTGGAGGGCCTGGTCAAGGCGTACGTCGGCGACTCCATCGCCAGTGACTTCTACCGTGAGGTCGCCTCCCACCTGGACACCGACACCCGCGCCCTCGTGGTCGGCGTCCTCGACGACACCGGCCACGGCAACTTCGCCGTCGAGAAGGTGCGCGCCGCGATCGAGGCCGACCCGCGCTGCGGAGGCCGGCTCGCGCTGTGGGCCCGCCGCCTGATGGGCGAGGCCCTCTCGCAGGCCCAGCGTGTGGTCGCCGAGCGCGACGCGCTCTCGACCATGCTGGTCGGCGGCGTCGACGGGATGGCGGCGGGCTTCGACCTCGCGGCCGTCGGCGAGATGTTCACCCGGATCACCAAGGCCCACACCAAGCGGATGGCGGCCCTCGGCCTCGCCGCCTGACCTGACGGTCCGTACGTCGCCGGCCCCGGCGCGCCGTGTGCGCGCCGGGGCCGGCGTACGTGGTCCGGGAAGCCGGCCGCCTCACGGCCCGGCTTCAGGAGTCACCCCCGCGACGGGAGCGAAAACGGAGTCCTGTGGGGACGCCTGCGGGGCCCGTGGGCCGGACGGAGCAGCAGGGACAGCACCACGGCCGAGACCAGCACCGCGCCGACGAAGGCCGCGATCAGGGTGTAGGGCCCCGGGCCCAGCGCGAAGTGGGTGAGATAGGCGCCGAACAGCGCCCCCAGCACCCCGCTGACCAGTACCGTCCTGCGGGAAGGAAGCCGGGGCGCGAGCACTCGGACGGCCGCGGCGGACAGAGCCAGGCCCAACAGCGCGGAGCCGAGCACTTCCATCAGCACCATGGAGTCTCTCCCATACGTCAGGGCAAACCGGGTCACTGCGGTCCTACCCGAAGCGGAAGAAAGGGAAACGACCCGGCGGAATCAACCACCGGGCCGTTTCGGGCAGTTCCCAGAGCTTCTCAGAGCGCTCCGAAACCGACCTTGCGTGCGGTCGGCTCACCCAGGTCGACGTACGACAGGCGGTCGGACGGCACCAGGACCTTGCGGCCCTTGCTGTCGGTGAGGCTCAGCAGCGGCTCGTTGCCGGACAGCGCGGCGCTGACGATGCTCTCCAGCTCTTCGGCGCTCAGGTCGCTCTCCAGCACGATCTCCCGGGGTGCGTGCTGCACGCCGATCTTGACCTCCACGGCTTTGTCCCTCCGACGATCCGGTTCGCGCGATCAGCCGCGCCGTACGCGGTCCACATTAGCCCGGAGAGGGGATGCGGACCGCGCAGAGCGGACACGCTGGCAGCGAACACCGCGAGGGGCCGCGAGGGCCGCGCAGGCGGCCGTCGGTCAGGATTCCGCGCCGTGCAGCGGGAAACCGGCGATGCCGCGCCAGGCGAGCGAGGTCAGCAGGCCGACCGCCGTGTCACGGGCGACCGGGCTCTCGCTGGAGAGCCAGTAGCGGGCCACGACCTGGGAGACCCCGCCCAGACCCACGGCCAGCAGCATCGACTCGTCCTTGGACAGGCCGGTGTCCTCGGCGATGACGTCGGAGATGGCCTCCGCGCACTGGAGCGAGACGCGGTCCACGCGCTCGCGCACCGCGGGCTCGTTCGTCAGGTCGGACTCGAAGACCAGCCGGAAGGCGCCGCCCTCGTCCTCCACGTACGCGAAGTAGGCGTCCATCGTGGCGGCCACGCGCAGCTTGTTGTCCGTCGTCGAAGCCAGCGCGGTGCGCACGGCCAGCAGCAGCGCCTCGCAGTGCTGGTCCAGCAGGGCCAGGTACAGGTCGAGCTTGCCGGGGAAGTGCTGGTAGAGCACCGGCTTGCTCACCCCGGCACGCTCGGCGATGTCGTCCATCGCGGCCGCGTGGTAACCCTGGGCGACGAAGACCTCCTGGGCCGCGCCCAGCAGCTGGTTGCGCCGGGCTCGGCGCGGCAGTCGCGTGCCCCGCGGACGCGCTGCCTCGGTCTGCTCGATGGCTGTCACGCCGCCTCCCACTTTCTCTCAGAACACAGGCGCTCTGCGCCGCGCCGCCATCGTACTTTTCGGTAACCGAATCTGGGGGGTCCGAGCCGAGTTTTCTCGCGGTACGGACGGCCCGGAGGCGCTGGTCAGCGGTCGGTCGACGATCGGGTCAGCGGTAGTCGTCCTCGTCCAGCCGCACCACCCGCGCCTGCTCGGCGGCGTCGCCGTCCGCGGCCTGGCCGGCCGGCCGGCCGTTGTCGGGGTCGTCGTCGCCCGGTTGGAGGTCGGCCTGCTGTTCGGCCACATCCGCCTCGGGCGCCTCGGGATCGAGGGATTCCGGATGCCGCTCCCGGAAGGTGTCCGGCTCTGCAGGGTCGACAGTCATCGCCGCTCCCCTCGCTTCCTTGTGTCACTTACGAGCCTAGGAGGATCAGGGAGGCACCGCTATGCGGATACGAGGATCCGCGATGAGACTGTGACCGCGAACACAACAAGTGGAACGTGATCCTCTCGTAACATTGCCCGCATGTCTTCGACCGAGCTGCCGGGCGTGCGGTCCACCGCCGAACTGTCCTCCCCCGCGGGAGCGGTCCGGGTGGCCGACGGAGAGCAGCTGCGCACCGCCGCGCTTCCCGGACTGGATCTGGCCGTCCGGGCGCGCCCGCCCCGGCGCGCCGACCTGCCGCCCGCGCTCTTCGTGCACGGGCTGGGCGGTTCCTCGCAGAACTGGTCGGCGCTCATGGAGCACTTGGCGGACACCGTCGACGGCGAGGCCGTGGACCTGCCCGGCTTCGGCTGGTCCCCACCACCCGCCGACCGCGACTACTCCGTCACCGCGTTCGCCCGGGCCGTCATCCGCCACCTGGACGCCGCCGGTCGCGGACCCGTCCACCTCTTCGGGAACTCCCTCGGCGGCGCCGTCTCCACCCGGGTCGCGGCCGTGCGCCCCGACCTCGTGCGCACCCTGACACTCGTCTCGCCGGCCCTTCCCGAGCTGCGCGTGCAGCGGTCGGCCGTACCGACCGCGCTCCTGGCGCTGCCCGGGGTGGCCGCCCTCTTCAGCCGGATGACCCAGGGCCTCACCGCCGAGCAGCGCACCCGGGGAGTGACGGACCTCTGCTACGGAGACCCCTCCCGGGTGACTCCCGAGGGGTTCCGCAACGCCGTGGAGGAGATGGAGCGCCGGATGGCCCTCCCTTACTTCTGGGACGCGATGACCCGCACGTCACGCGGCATCGTCGACGCCTACACCCTCGGCGGCCAGCACGGGCTGTGGCGCCAGGCGCAGCGGGTGCTCGCCCCGTCCCTGCTCGTCTACGGTGGCCGGGACCGGCTGGTCTCGTACCGTAAGGCGCACAAGGCCGCCGCGGCCTTCCGAGGTTCGCGGCTGCTGTGCCTGCCCGAGGCCGGGCACGTGGCGATGATGGAGTACCCCGAGGTGGTGGCCGCCGCCTTCACGGAGCTGCTGCGCGACACCGGCGCGGGGGCTGCGGATCGGGACACCGAAGACGGCAGGGGCTGAGGGGTCGTGGGACGACACAGTCGAAAATCCGGGGCGCCCGCTCCGGAGTCAGCTCCGGCGCAGGCGCCCGCCGCCGCGCGCCCGCAGGTGCAGCCGGATCCCGCCGGGTGCGGGGATCCGTACGCGTACGACGCCTTCGGGAACGAGGTCTTCGAAAGCGACGCGTTCGGCAACGGCGACCCGTTCGCCGGGTGGCCCGAATCGACCGTCACCCACCAGGGGTACGCGCAGGACCTGCCCACCGCCGACACGCGTGCCGGCGGCCACCCCCAGCAGTACGAACCCGGCGGCGCCTGGGGCGCCCGGCCCGACTCAGACTTCGACTCCGGCTCCGTGTACGGGGACTGGCGCGGGGTGCCGCGCCCGCGCACCGAGGCCCCTGCGGCCGGGGTGGCGGCTCACGCCGCGCTCCTGGACACCGGGACCCCGGCCTTCGCCGCGCCCGCCGGGGGCTTCCCGCAGGTGACGGTCGACGAGGCCGCGCCCGGCCCCCTCACCTCCACCGGCTCGCACCGCCGGGTGCCCGGCCCGCGGATGCCGGCCGACCCCGTCGTGGAGCCGCCCGAGTCCGAGGCCGAGCCCGAGTCCGGCTCCGGTCGCGGCCGCAAGGTCCGTACGTACACCGGCATGGCCGCCGCCGCGGTCACCACCGTCCTCGCGGTGGTCGTCGCGGGCCAGGCGTACCTCGACGGCGACGCCGACGAGGCCAGGGCCGGCGCGCCCGCCGCCACGGGGAAGGACCGCAGCGACACCGCCGCCTCCCGCTCCGACGGCCGCCCCACCCCGAACGGCGGAGTGGCCGCGCCCGTGGCGACGCCGTCCGCCCCGGCGCCCGCGCCCGAGCTGACGTACGAGCAGCAGATGGCGGCGCAGCTGCCCCTCGACCCGAAGCTCGCCGGGCCGGGGACCTTCGACACCGTGCCCGGCGTGGCCAAGGGCCCCGGCAAGGGCAAGGTCGTGCGCTACCGGGTCGACGTCGAGCAGGGCCTGGGCCTGGACCCGCAGCTCTTCGCCGAGGCCGTCCACCGCACCCTCAACGACGACCGCAGCTGGGCCCACGGCGGCGCGAAGTCCTTCGAACGGGTACCGGGCGACGAGGCCGACTTCGTGATCACCCTCGCCAGCCCCGGCACCACCGGCGTCTGGTGCGCCAAGTCCGGCCTCGACACCGTCGTCGGCAACGTGTCCTGCGACTCGGCGAAGACCGAGCGGGTGATGATCAACGCCTTCCGGTGGGCCCAGGGCTCCGACACCTACGGCCCGGACCAGATGCTCACCTACCGCCAGATGCTCATCAACCACGAGGTCGGCCACCGGCTCGGCCACGGCCACGTCAACTGCCGCACCCCGGGCGCGCTCGCCCCGGTCATGCAGCAGCAGACCAAGTCCCTCACCATCGACGGCATCCAGTGCAAGCCCAACCCTTGGGCGTTCCCCTAGGGTCTGTATTGAGTTGCCGCCTCGCCCGGTGGGCGGGCCGGGGCGTGCCCCGAGATCCGGGCCGTCCGCGCCCACGGGCAGGCGCCGTCGGCATCCGTCGCGCACGACCTGTCGGTGGTCCGCCAGCGCCCGCCCCGGGCCGCGCCGCCGCATGCCGCACCTCGCGTCAAGAAGCCCTCGCCACCGCCTGGTTCGGCCTTCTCCCAGGCCGTACTTCTAGCGTGCTCGAACGCGAACCGTACGGGAAAGTTACGACTCTTCACCCCTTCCGGTGGCGCGACGGACAACCGTCCGTCGCACCTTCGGCATATCCGCTTGAGTTCTCCCGCGGCGGGTCGCCTGACCGACGGCGACCGCCTGGACGGGAGATCGGGGGTGCCACTCGTGCGGATCGGACTGCTCACGGAAGGTGGTTATCCGTATGCGACGGGCGAGGCCAGGCTGTGGTGCGACCGGCTCGTGCGCGGACTCCCGCAGCACGAGTTCGAGCTCTACGCGCTGAGCCGCAGCGCCGAGCAGGAGCGCGGCCGGGTCCCGCTGCCCGAGCACGTCACCCGCGTCCGCACGGCCCCCCTGTGGACCCCCGCCGACGACGGGCGGACCTACTCCCGGCGCGAGCGCCGACGGTTCGCGGACTGCTTCGGGGAACTGGTCCACGGCATCTGCGCCGGCGCACCCGACTCCTTCGCCGCCGGGCTCTACGGACTCGCCGGACTCGCCCGCGAACAGGGCGGGCTGTACGCGGCACTGCGCTCCGAGTCCGCGGTGCGGGCCCTGGAGGCCGCCTGCCGGGCCCCCGGCGCGAGCCGCCCCGTACAGGCGGCGCAGGTGACCGACCTGCTGGAGTTCGCGGACGAACTGGAGGGCATGCTGCGGCCGCTGTCCCTCGACTGGTACGAGGAGGACGCCCACGGCGACGGCCTCGGCGCGGTCGACGTCTGCCACGCGGCCGCCGGCGGCGTGGCATCGCTGCCCGGTCTGCTGGCCAAACGCTTCTTCGGAGTCCCACTGCTGGTCACCGAGTACGGGGTCCAGCTGCGCGCCCACTACCTGGCCCACCTCGGCGGTGCCGGCGAGGGCGAGGAGCCCCGACCCGCCGTACGGGCCCTGCTCGCCGCCTTCCACCTGCGGCTGGCCACCGAGATCTACGCCCGGGCCGACTTCCTCACCCCCGGCAACGCCCACGCCCGGCGCTGGCAGGAGCGCTGCGGCGCCACACGCGGCCGGCTGCGGACGGTCTACCCCGGGATGGAGGCGGACCGATTCACCACCGTCGGGGAGGCCGCCGACCGCGGGGACCCCGACACGCTGGTGTGGGTCGGCCGGGTGGAGCCCGCCAAGGACCTCGTCGCCCTGCTGCACGCCTTCGCCGAGGTCCGCAGGGCCGAGCCGCGCGCCCGGCTTCGGATCTTCGCCACGGCCGCGGACCCCGGCTACCTCGCCGGATGCCGCTCCCTGGCCGCGCAGCTGTTCCCCGACGAGGCCGCCGACCGCGTCACCGTCGGGGAGAACCCGGTGGCCTTCGAGGAGATCGGCGGACCGGAGGTCCCCTCCGCGGCTGAGGCGTACGGTGCCGGGCGCGTCGTCGTGCTGTCCTCCGTGATCGAGGGCTTCCCCCTCACCCTGGCCGAGGCGATGCTCTGCGGGCGCGCCACCGTCTCCACCGACGTCGGCGCGGTCTGCGAGGTCATCGGCGGCACCGGGCTCGTCGTCCCGCCGCGCAACCCGCGGGCGCTCGCCGAAGCCTGCCTGTCCCTCCTCGGGGACGCCGAGCGGGCGGAACGCCTCGGAGCCGCCGCGCGGGCGCGGGCCCTGGAGCTGTTCACCGTCGAACAGAACGTCGCCGCCTTCCAGGAGATCTACCTGCGGCTGCTGGCCAAGGGCTCCGAACGGCCCGACGGCGGCGTCCCCTTCGCCCGGCCCCCGGAGGCGCGGGTGCCCGGCCACTGGACCAGCCCGACCTGGGCCAAGCCCGCACCCGACCCGACCTCGGAGGCCGCCGTATGACCACCGTCGACCCCGACACCGTCGACCCCGACACCGCAGCCCCGCCGTCGGCCGAGAAGGCGCGTCGGAGGGCCGCCGGCGACCCGGTCAAGGCCCTGCTGCACCAGCACCGCGAGCTGTGCGGGCGGGCCGTGGACCCCCTGGAGATCGCCGCCGGCCTGGAGGCCCACGGCATCACCGACCGCACCGCCGCCCGCTTCCGGCACCGGGACGTCTTCTCCCTCGCCGAGGAGCTGTACGCCCGCAGCCCGCGCGGTGAGGCGCCCGCCGCCGCGCCCGCCCCCGCCCCGGCCGGGCCGTCGGCCTACCGCGCCCTCGGCTGTGCGCTGCTCCCCGGGGCCCTGGCCGCCGGCGCGGCCGCCGCCGGCCAGGCGTGGGCCGGGCCCGCCGCCGTGGCCGCCACCGCCGCCGCCCTGGTGTGGCCGGGGCGGGCCGCCGGGGGCCGCTTCCCGTGGCTCGCCCACCTGCTCGCCGCGGCCGCCGCCGGCTGGGCCGTCCACCGGCACGGCACCGCCCTCGCGGTCGGCCTCGCGCTGGCCGTCGCCCCCGGGCACCTGCTCGCCGCCGGGTTCGCCGCGGGAGCCAGGGTCCGGCTCGGCGGGAGCCGCGCCCTGGAGGACTTCGCCGACCGGGCCCGCCCGCTGCTGTTCACGGCGGTCGCCGCCTTCACCGCGGCCGCCGCCGCGGCGGCCGCGGTCGCCGGCGCACCGCTGCCGGTGGCCGTGCCGCTCGCCCTGCTCCTCTTCCTGACCCGGCTCCTGCTGCGTCACGGATCCCGCGGCGGACCCGCCACCGCCGCACTCGCCCTCGCCCTGATCCCGGTCCCGGCGGCGGCCCCCGCCGCCGCGGCCGCACTCCTCGTCCACGCCGTCCTCGCCCTGTCCCGCGCATCCGCGCACGCGAGGCCATGACGTCCCCCGGGACCACCACTGCCCTCAGGGGGGTGTCTTGCCGATCATGCCGGGCTCGCGGCGCCTGCCGCCGCGGCCCGCCGCGTTGTCCTCACTCGACGACGCTCCGCGTCGCCTCCCTCGTCCGCCTTGCGCCCCACGGCGTCATCCACCGCTCCCTGATCCGGCCTGATCGGCAAGACACCCCCTGGGAGCCGACACCGAGGCGCAACTCCCGTACCCCGCCCCGTTCACCCATCCGTCCGCAAGGAGAAACAGACATGACCGGCCAGCCAACCGACCAAGGGGTCTCGCGATGAGGGTGCTGCTGATCGGAGCCAACGGATACCTCGGCCGCTACGTCGCCGACCGGCTGCTCGCCGACCCCGCGGTCCAGCTCACCGCGCTCGGCCGCGGCGACGACGCCGACGTCCGGTTCGACCTCGCCACCGGCAGCCCCGGAGCGCTCACGCGTTTCCTCGACGCCGTCCACCCGGGCGTCGTCATCAACTGCGCCGGAGCCACCCGGGGCGGGGCCCGCGAGCTCACCCGGCACAACACCGTCGCCGTCGCGACGATCTGCGAGTCGCTGCGCCGCAGCGGCTGCGGGGCCCGGCTCGTCCAGCTCGGCTGCGCCGCCGAGTACGGGCCCAGCCAGCCGGGATCCTCCACGGCCGAGGACGCCGTGCCGAGACCCGGCGGGCCGTACGGCGTCAGCAAGCTGGCCGCCACCGAACTGGTGCTGGGCTCAGGGCTGGACGCCGTCGTGCTGCGGGTCTTCTCGCCCGTCGGCCCGGGCACCCCCGCCGGGTCCCCCCTCGGCCGGCTCGCCGAGGCCATGCGCCGCGCGATGCAGTCCGGCGACGGCGAGCTCAAGCTCAGCGGGCTCGGCGTGCAGCGCGACTTCGTCGACGTCCGGGACGTGGCGCGGGCCGTGCACGCCGCATCCCTGTCCGCCGCCCAGGGCGTGGTGAACATCGGCACCGGCCGCGCCGTCCGGCTGCGTGACGCGGCCGCCGTCCTGGCCCGGGTCGCCGGGTACGGAGGCGCCCTGCACGAGCTCGACGTACCGCACGGCGGACCCCATCAGGCGCACGGGCACCCCGGCCGCCCGCCGGCCGGGCTCACCTCCATCGGGTCCCCCCGCTCCGAGGCCACCGCCGAGCAGCTCGCCGCCACGGCCCCCCAGCCGTACCCCTATCCCGACGGTTGCGGGGCCTGGCAGCAGGCCGACGTCCGTACCGCACGGGACCGGCTCGGCTGGCGGCCCCGGATCAACCTGGAGGAGTCCCTCGCGGACATCTGGATGGAGGCGGCGTGCCGCATCTGACCACTCCGCCGGGGGCCCTCACGGCGGCCGCGACCGGGGCCGGCCGCCTCGGCCTGGGCATCCCCGGCTACGCGCACCCGCTGCTCGCCCCCGTGGAATGGGCCGAGCTGACCCGCCCGGGCACCCCGCTGCACTGGGCCGTGCTGAACGTCGCCGACGGCCCCGGCGGGCGGCCCGATCCACACTGCACGGAGGCGGCCGCGAAGCTGCGCGCCGCGGGCGGCACGGTCCTCGGCCACCTCGCGATGCGGGACGGAGCGCGGTCCTTCGGCGAGCTGGTCTGCGACGCCCACCGCTTCCGGGACTGGTACGGGGTCGGCGGCTTCTACCTCGCCGGGGCCCCGGCCGACCGGGCGGAACTCACCTCGGTGCGGCGCGTCGTCGACGCCGTGCGCGGCCTGGGGGAGGGCCTGCGGATCGTCCTCGGGCACGGCACACACCCGTACGAGGGCTACGCGGACGCCGCCGACCAGCTGGTCACCTTCTCCGGGGCGTGGGCCGACTACCGCTGGTCGCAGGTGGCGGAGTGGACCGCCGAGCACCCGCCGGAGCGCTTCTGCCACCTGGTCCACGGGGTGCCGCGCACGCACCTGGAGGAGGCGATGCGGATCGCCCGCTGGCAGGGCGCCGGCACCATCTGGTTCACCGACCGGCGCGCCGTCGGGGACCGCGACCCGTGGGCCTCCATGCCCGGCTACTGGGACGAAATCGTCTCACGTATCGGAACAGGTGTCTTGGAATGAAGACGGGCGTGGCAGTGTTACGGAGAGAACCACCGTTAAGCCGTCACCATCTACGGAGTCCCCGTGTCGCTGCCACCCCTGGTCGAGCCGGCTGCTGAGCTCACCGTTGACGAGGTCCGTCGGTACTCCCGCCACCTGATCATCCCCGATGTCGGGATGGACGGCCAGAAGCGCCTGAAGAACGCGAAGGTGCTGGCCGTGGGCGCGGGCGGCCTCGGCTCGCCCGCCCTCATGTACCTGGCCGCGGCCGGCGTCGGCACGCTGGGTATCGTGGAGTTCGACGAGGTCGACGAGTCGAACCTGCAGCGCCAGATCATCCACAGCCAGTCGGACATCGGCCGCTCCAAGGCCGAGTCCGCCCGCGACAGCGTGCTGGGCATCAACCCGTACGTGAACGTGGTCCTTCACGAGGAGCGGCTTGAGGCCGAGAACGTGATGGAGATCTTCAGCCAGTACGACCTCATCGTCGACGGCACGGACAACTTCGCCACGCGCTACCTCGTCAACGACGCCTGCGTGCTGCTGAACAAGCCGTACGTGTGGGGTTCGATCTACCGCTTCGACGGCCAGGCCTCGGTCTTCTGGTCCGAGCACGGCCCGTGCTACCGCTGCCTCTACCCGGAGCCCCCGCCGCCGGGCATGGTCCCGAGCTGCGCCGAGGGCGGCGTGCTGGGCGTGCTCTGCGCGTCCATCGGTTCCATCCAGGTCACCGAGGCCATCAAGGTCCTCACGGGCGTCGGCGAGCCGCTGGTCGGCCGCCTGATGATCTACGACGCCCTGGAGATGCAGTACCGCCAGGTCAAGGTCCGCAAGGACCCCGACTGCGCGGTCTGCGGTCCGAACGCGACCGTCAAGGAGCTCATCGACTACGAGGCCTTCTGCGGTGTGGTGTCGGAGGAGGCCCAGGAGGCGGCCGCCGGCTCCACGATCACTCCGAAGCAGCTCAAGGAGTGGATCGACACCGACGAGTCGATCGAGATCATCGACGTCCGCGAGGTCAACGAGTACGAGATCGTCTCGATCCCCGGCGCGAAGCTGATCCCCAAGGGCGAGTTCCTGATGGGCACCGCCCTGCAGGACCTGCCGCAGGACAAGCGGATCGTCTTGCACTGCAAGACGGGTGTCCGCAGTGCGGAAGTCCTCGCGGTCCTGAAGTCCGCGGGCTTCGCGGACGCGGTGCACGTCGGCGGCGGCGTCATCGGCTGGGTCCACCAGATCGAGCCCGAGAAGCCGGTCTACTGACCGTCAGACCGCTGGGGAAGGGGCCGTACCCGCGCGTTCGCCGCGGGTACGGCCCCTTCCTCCGTGTTTTGGGCTCCAGGTCCGGGGTCCGGCTCAGGTGTCGAGGGGTTCCACCGGGGTCGACGGTGGGGCGGGGGACTGTGAGGTGTCCGGGGCCGCGGTGCAGACGGTGTTCGCGGCGGGCACCTTCCCGTCCAGCAGGTAGGAGTTCACGGCTCCCTGCACGCACGGGTCGCCGCTGTTGTACGCCCCGTGTCCCTCGCCCTTGTACGTGAGCTCCACGCCCACGCCGGGGCCGAGCCGTTCCACCATCTTGCGGGCGCCCTCGTACGGGGTGGCCGGGTCGCCGGTGTTGCCGATCACCAGGATCGGGTCGGCTCCGGGGGCGGAGACGTCCGGCGTTTCCGCGGTGCCGGGGACCGGCCAGCCGGTGCAGCCCATCATGGCCCAGCCGAGGAAGTCCCCGAAGACCGGCGAGGCGGCACGGAACGCGGGCAACTTCGCCTTGGTCTGCTCCAGGGTGTAGCGGTCCTTGGAGTCGACGCAGTTGATCGCGGTGTTGGCGGCGCCGATGTTGCTGTAGTCGCCGTTCTGGGAACGGCCGTTGAGGGCGTCGGACAGGGCCATCAGCAGCTGCCCCTGGCCACCCTCGGCCTCGTCCAGGCCCTGTTCCAGCAGCGGCCACAGCTCCTGCGAGTAGAGGGACTGGGCGATGCCGTTGGTCGCCGAGGACTCCGTCAGCATCCGGTCGTCGATCCCCGGGATGGGTGTGGCGGCCAGCCGCTTCTGGAGCTTGATGATGTTGTCCTCGATCTCCTTGGCGGTACTGCCCTGGAGCCGGCACTCGTCGCCCCGGTCCACGCAGTCCTGCGCGAAGTTGCCGAGGGCCAGCTGGAAGCCCTTGGCCTGGCCGAGCGCCCCCTGCTCGGAGGTCGCGGTCGGGTCGACGACGGCGTCGAAGACGGCCCGGCCGACCTTCTCCGGGAAGAGGTGGGCGTAGACGCCGCCGAGCTCGGTCCCGTAGGAGATCCCGAAGTAGTTGAGCTTCTCGTCGCCGAGGGCCTGGCGGATCCGGTCGAGGTCGCGGGCGGCGTTCTCGGTGCCGACGTACGGGAGCACCTTCCCGGACTTCGCCTCGCAGGCCCGCTGGTACTTGCGGGTGTTGTCGAGGTACGCCTTCTCCGCCTCCGGGGTGTCGGGGGAGGAGTCCGAGGCGTAGTAGGCGTCGAGCTGCTTGTCGTCCAGGCACAGGACGGGGGCGCTGCGGCCCACCCCGCGCGGGTCGAAGCTCACGAGGTCGTAGCGCTGGCGCAGGGCCTCGTACTCCTTGGCGGCGCCGGGCAGCGTGGTGATCCCGGACCCCCCGGGTCCGCCGAAGTTGAACACGAGGGAGCCGAGGCGCTCGTCCTGGTTCCTCGCCTTCGCCCGGATCAGGGCGAGAGGAATCGTTTCGCCTTCGGGGTCGGCGTAGTCGAGCGGTACGTGCAGCGTGGCGCACTGCCAGTCCTTGGGCGGTGCCTGCCCGCCACCCTCGGCGGCCGTCGGGGCCTCGCAGTCCCCCCACTTCAGGGGCGGCGCTCCCTCGGTGCCGCCGGCCTTGGGCGCCTTCTCCTCCCCGCTGTCGGAACAGCCACTGGTACTGGCCGCACCGGCCAGGAGAGCGACAGCGACGGCGACCCGCAGGAGGTGTTTGGGCATGTCACCATGGTGCGCGCCCCCGTCGGCCCGCGCCCGCGCGCTGACCCGTTCGGGTAAGCCGGGGCCGCCGACCGCCGACCGCCGACCGCCGACCGCCGACCGCCGACCGACGCCTGTGCGCCGGCACCGGGGCCGCCCGGGTTCCCTCGGGGCGCCGCCGCCGCTGCGGGGGCGCCGCCCCGAAGCCCGGCGCCTCGGACGCCGGCGAGGCTGGGTGGTGCGGCCCGCCGGGCGCGGGCGCGGAGCGCCGTAGGGGCGCAGGCCCGGCCCCCGCCCGGTAGGGCGGAAACCGGGGCGCGGGCCGGAGCGCCCGCACAGCCCGCCGACCCCGCCGACCGTGCCGGAGGCTAGATGGCCTCTTTGCGGGTCAGGAAGTTGAACGAGACCCACCCCGGCAGCACCGGCAGCCAGAAGGTCATCAGGCGGAACAGCAGCACCGCCGAGATCGCGACCTCCTTCTCCAGCCCCGCCGCGATCAGTCCGAGGGTCAGGGTGGTCTCCACCGCGCCCATGCCGCCCGGCGTCGGCGCCGCCGACCCGAGCGCGTTGCCCGCCAGGAACACCACCGCGATGCTCGCGTAGCTGATGGCCTCGCCGCCCCCGAACGCCCGGATCGACGCGTCCAGGCACATCACGAAGCAGCCCGTCAGCAGCAGCATCCCGCCGATGCCGGTCATCAGCTTCTTCGGCCGCTGGAGCACGTCCAGCATGCGCGGCACCACGCCCGCGAACAGCGCCCGTACCCGCGTGACCACGAACTTCCGCATGAACGGGACCGCCGTCACCACCAGCACCAGCACCGCGACCGTCAGGAGTCCCGCGATGACCGCCCGGGAGGGGGTCATCTCCGGGGTCTTCTCGGTCCCGGTCAGATAGCCGAAGGACAGCAGCAGCAGGATGTGGCTGGCCAGCCCGAACAGCTGCGAGGCGCCCACGCTCGCGACCGCCAGCCCCGGCCGGACGCCCGCCCGCTGCAGGAACCGCGTGTTCAGCGCGACGCCGCCGACCGCCGCCGGGGCCACCAGCTTCACGAACGACCCGGCCACCTGCGCGACCACGGTCCGCAGGAAGGACACCCGCTCCGGCACGAAGCCCAGCAGGCTCATCGCCGCCGCGACGTAGCTGAGGGCCGAGAAGGCGAGCGCCGCCCCGACCCAGCCCCACTGCGCGTCGCCGATGATCGTCCCGAAGTCCACGTGCGCCAGCTGCGTCAGCAGGAAGTACGCACCGAACGCGCCCGCGATGAACGACACCAGGGTGCGCGGCCGGATCCGCTCCAGCCGGGCCGGCTCCACCGGCGCCTGCGGGCGGATCAGCAGCACCTGCTGGCGGATCTGGCTGAGCAGATCCTCCTCGCGGGCCTCGTCCAGGGCGTCGTCGAGTGCCTTCTTCTCGGCCTTGCGGTCGGCCGCCGCCGAGGTCGGGGCCGAGGTCGCGGAGGCCGCGGCCTCCGCCTCGCGCGCGGCCTTCGCCGCCCGCGAGGACTCCAGTACGGCCTCCCGCTCCCGCTCGGCCCGCTCCCGGGCCAGCTTGCGCAGCGTCGCCCGGGTGGAACGGCTCAGCGCGATCGGCTGGAGCAGCGGCAGGCAGTCCGCCACCGTGTCCGGGCCGAGCACCGACACCGCCGAGGCCACCGCGCGCTCGGCGCCGACCCGCAGGCCGAGGGTGGTCAGCAGCTGCGCGACGTCCATCCGGAGCACCAGGTCGCCGGCGGCGATCTCCCCGCCCCGCAGGTCGGTGAGGATGACACTGCCGGAACGATCCACCACGAGCGCGTCCCCGGTGAGCCTGCGATGGGCGATCCGCCGCGACTGCAGGGCGCGTACCTGCTGCCACGCGTTGCGGCTCAGCTCGTCGGTGATCTCCTCGTCGGGGAGGGAGTCCAGGGTCCGGCCGCCCAGGTGCTCGTACACGAGCATCACCGCGTCGGGACCCAGCTCGGAGGTGGCGATCAGCTTCTGCGCGTTCGCCCCGGCCGCGATGGCCGCGTACGCGAGGAGCGCCTCCTGCTCCAGCGCCTGCCGCAGCGACTGCAGGCTGCGGCGGGTGGTGATGCCGCGCAGGGTGAGCCGGCGCCAGACCCGGTAGAAGAAGCCCTGGGCCTGCTGCTCCCGGTCGACGACGGTGACATCGAGCGGAGGGCCGTCCTCCAGGGTGACGTGGTAGCGCCGGCCGCGGTCGCCGGTCTCGGACGCCTCGGGGCCCTCGGGCATCTCGGCGCGCATCGCGCTGACCGGCTGGAAGCCGACGCGGCGCAGCCCGGCGAGGAGGTGCTGCCCGGTGGGGCGCACGTTGGGGGAGCCGACGGCGTACAGGGTGCCGTAGGCCACGCTCCAGCCGATCAGCACGGTGAGGACGATCGAGAAGGGGGTGGTGTAGCCGTTGACCAGCATGGTGAGCGCGTTGAGCAGCAGGACGACCCACAGCGCGACGCGCCAGTGGGGCCTGCGGGTCATGCCCACCGCGGTCATGTAGGCGATCACGGGCGCGAGGTAGCCGTGTACGGGATCGGTGAGGGCCCCGCCGACCGCGGAAAGGGTGAGGGCGTCCTGGATGGTGTCGGGGGCGGCCTGGGAGACCCACAGGTCGGTGGCCAGGGTGACGCCGTGCGCGAGGACGGCGGCCAGTACGCCGTCGGCGATGCGCAGCCCGTCGCGTTTGATCAGCCGCTCGATGGCGAAGGCGACGGGGAGCAGCAGCACCGCGATGCTGGAGACCAGAGCCGCGACCTTGATCAAGAGGTCCGGCGCCTGGCCGGTGCCCTTGCTGATGTCCTCCTCAAGGCCGACGGTGGTGCCGTGGGCGAAGGCGGCGATGCCGAGCAGCACGGCGATGCCGAGGATGCCGACGAGGAGGCGTACGAGGTCGGACGGCCGGTGCACGCGGGCGGCGAGCAGCGGTTCGTCGACCTCGACCTGGTCGGCGGCGGTCGGGGCGTGGCCGTGCGGGGCGTCCGCGTCCTCGACGCCGCCGTCGTCGTGACCGTCGGCGGTGTCCGCGGTGTCCGCGGTGTCCGCGGTGTCCGCGGTGTCGGCGGTGTCGGCGGTGTCGGCACCGGGGGTGCGGCCCGCCGGGAGGCCGGGCGCGGGGTCGGGCGCACGGTCCGGCGCGAGGTCCTGGGGGCGGTGCTGCGGGCGGGAGGCGGGGCCGTCGTCAGGGCGCGCCGCGTCGTCCCCCGCCGCGCCTTCCGGAGGGCTCACACCCTGCTCCTTCGTCGTCACATCCGTCTCTTCTTGATCACGTATCACCAGTCACCGCCCGGAAGATGGTGGCACGGACCGAGGGGCCGCCGGGGCATCAGGGTGCGCGCCGGTCCGGAACCACAACTTCCGCCGACGGGTGTCCGGCGTACTGCACCATGTGCTGAATGAGTGAGGAGCTGCCCGCGTACGCGGAGCGCGTACTGGAGGTCGTCGAGCGTATTCCGCCCGGCCGGGTGATGACATACGGGGACGTCGCCGAATGGCTCGGCGAGGGAGGGCCGCGCCAAGTCGGGCGTGTCATGGCGCTGTACGGGGGAGCCGTTCCCTGGTGGCGTGTGGTGCGGGCGGACGGCATGCCGCTGCCCGGCCACGAGGTGCGCGCCCTGGAGCACTACCGGACGGAGGCCACGCCGCTGCGCCTGACGGCCGGCGGCGAGCCGCGCCTGGACATGCGCCGGGCGCGCTGGGACGGGGACCCGGACCCAGGACGGGACCCCGGACGGGACGGCGGGCGCGACGAGGCTCACACCTGACAGCTTCGGCCATGCGGCGCCGGGGCGGGCGACCGGGCGACCGGGCGACCGCCCGTCCGGGGTACCCGGGGGGACTGCGCGGGGCGCGCCGGTTGCCGTAGCGTTGCCTCTTCGGCTTCCGCGCGAGCCGGCACGGCACCACCGCCACACCACGCAGACCCACCAGGACCGGCACCTCACGTGATCACCTCTTCCTCCGACCGCACCGAACGGCGGCGTACGCGGACCCCCGACGCGTACCGCCTCGTGCGCACCGGGCCGGAACGGGTGGATCCTCCTGTGCTGGACGCAGCGCAGCGGGCGGTGGTTGACCACCCCGGCGGACCACTCCTGGTCCTGGCCGGGCCGGGCACCGGTAAGACGACCACGCTGGTCGAGGCCGTCGCCGCCCGCGTGGAGGCGGGTACGGACCCCTCCCGGATCCTCATCCTCACCTTCAGCCGCAAGGCGGCGGTGGAGCTGCGCGACCGTGCCGCCCTGAGGCTGGGCGGTGCGCGCGCCCCGCAGGCCACCACCTTCCACTCCTTCTGCTACGGCCTGGTCCGCGCCCACCAGGACACCGACCTCTTCGCCGACCCGCTGCGGCTGCTGTCCGGCCCGGAGCAGGACGTGATGGTCCGCACCCTCCTGGAGGGCCAGCGCCGGATCCGCTCGATCCGCTGGCCGGACGACCTGCGGGCCGCGCTGACCACGCGCGGGTTCGCCGACGAGGTCCGGGCGGTCCTCGCCCGCGCCCGCGAGCTGGGCCTCGGCCCGCAGGCCCTCGCCGCCTTCGCGGACCGCATCGGCCGCCCGGACTGGAAGGCGGCGGCCGCCTTCCTCTCCGAGTACCTGGACGTCCTCGACATACAGGGCACGCTGGACTACGCCGAGCTCCTGCACCGCGCGGTCCTCCTCGCCGAGCGCACGCCGTCGCTGGCCTCCGCCTACGACGCGATCTTCGTGGACGAGTACCAGGACACGGACGCCTCGCAGCTGCGGCTGCTGCGGGCCCTGGCCGGGCGCGGCGGCACGCTGGTCGCCTTCGGCGACCCCGACCAGTCGATCTACGCCTTCCGCGGCGCCGACATCAACAACGTGCTGGACTTCGAGTCCGCCTTCCCGGGCGCGCAGGTCAGGGCCCTGACCGTGGGCCGCCGCTCGGGCGCGGCCATCGTGCAGGCGACCCGCCTCCTCACGACCCGCATGCCGCTGCCCCGCCTCCCCGCGGACGCGGTCCGCGCGCACCGCGCCCTGCAGGCCACGCGTGAGGGCGGCCGGGTGGAGGTCTTCACGTACCCGACGGCCGGCGCCGAGCTGGACAACATCGCCGACATCCTGCGCCGGGCCCACCTGGAGGACGGCGTGCCCTGGCAGGACATGGCCGTCCTGGTCCGCGCGGGCGGCCGCACCCTCCCGCAGATGCGCCGTGCCCTGATCGCGGCGGGAGTCCCGGTCGAGACGGACGGCACGGACACCCCCCTCCGCCACGAACCAGCGGTCGCCCCCCTCCTGACCGCCCTCCGCCTCGCAGCCACACCCCCCGCGACGGCCGAGCCCGAACCGCAGGCCGCCCCCGCGGAGCCGCCCCCGGTCGACGGCCGACCCGCGGCTGCCGCAGTAGGCGAGTCCTGCCCGCAGGGGGACCGCGCCCCGGAGCCCGGGGCCGAAGCCCTGCCCGCTGCCGGGGGCGAGCCCGGCGCCCAGGCTGCCCAGGCGGAGCCGACCCCGGCTGCCGCTGCCGTCGCAGGCGAGTCCGGCCCGGGGCCTGCTCGCGTCCCCGAAACCGGGGCCGCAGGTCCCGCGTCGACCGCCGCCGCCGACCCGCAGGGCGGCGTGGCTGCGGGCCTCGGGGCCGCGGACAGCGGCACGGGGTCCGGGGCCGGCGCCGTAAACCCGGCCGACCCAGCCGGAGGCGTGGGCGTCGAGGCGGCGCTCACCCTGCTCGCCTCCCCCCTCGGCGGCATGGACGCCGCCGACCTGCGGCGGCTCGGCCGAGCCCTGCGCGACGAGGAGCGCGCCGCAGGCGTCAAGGTGCCCGCGCCCTCCGACGTCCTGCTCGCCCGCGCCCTCGCCGAGCCCGAGCGCCTCACCGCGCACGACCCCGCCTACGCCCGCGGCGCGCAGCGCCTCGGCCTGCTCCTGCGCAAGGCCCGCGAGCTCCTCCAGGGCGGCGGCACCGCCGAAGAGGCCCTGTGGGTCCTCTGGGACGGCACCCCCTGGCCCGACCGGCTGGAACGCCGGGCCCGCCGCGGCGGCGCGGCCGGCCGCAACGCCGACCGCGACCTCGACGCCGTCTGCGCCCTCTTCGACACCGCCGCCCGAGCCGAGGAGCGCACCGGCGGCAGCGGCGCGCTCAACTTCCTCGAACAACTGGAGGCGGAGGACATCGCCGCCGACACGTTGACGGTCCGCACCACCCGCCCCGACGCCGTCCGGCTGATGACCGCCCACCGCTCCAAGGGACTGGAGTGGTCCCTCGTCGTCGTCGCGGGCGTCCAGGAGGGCCTGTGGCCCGACCTGCGCCGGCGCGGCTCCCTCCTGGAAGCCGACCGCATCGGCCGCGACGGCCTCGCCGAGCCCCTCACCCCCGGCGCCCTCCTCGCCGAGGAGCGCCGCCTCTTCTACGTCGCCGCCACCCGCGCCCGCGACCGCCTCGTCGTCACCGCCGTCAAGGCCCCCGCCGAGGACGGCGACCAGCCCTCCCGGCTCCTCACCGAGCTCGGCGTCACCCCGAAGGACGTCACCGGCCGGCCCCGCCGCCCCCTCGCCGTCCCCGCGCTCGTCGCCGAGCTGCGCGCCACCACCGTCGACCCGGACGCCTCGCCCGCCCTGCGCGACGCGGCCGCCCGCCGCCTCGCCCGCCTCGCCGCGCTCACCGACGACGAGGACCGCCCCCTGGTCCCGGCCGCGCACCCGCAGCGCTGGTGGGGCCTGTACGAGCCCACCCGCAGCACGGTCCCGCTCCGCGACCGGGACCGGCCCCTCGCCCTCTCCGGCAGCGCCCTGGACCAGCTCGCCAACACCTGCTCCCTCCAGTGGTTCCTCGGCCGCGAGGTCAAGGCCGACGCCCCGTCCACCGCCGCCCAGGGCTTCGGCAACGTCGTCCACGTCCTCGCCGACGAGGTCGCCTCCGGCCGTACCCCCGCCGACCTGGCCGTCCTCATGGAACGCCTCGACTCGGTCTGGGACGCCCTCGCCTTCGACGCCCCCTGGAAGTCGGCCCAGGAGAAGGAGAACGCCCGCGCCGCCCTCGAACGGTTCCTGCGCTGGCACACCACCGACCGCGGGGGCCGTCAGGCCGTGGCCACGGAGCACGAGTTCGACGTCACGCTCGAAGCCGGCGACGTCGCCGTCCGCATCCGCGGCTCCATGGACCGGGTGGAGGCGGACCCGCAGGGCCGTGCGTACGTCGTCGACTTCAAGACCGGCAAGTCCGCGCCCACCAAGGACGAGGTCGCCCGCCACCCCCAGCTCGCCGTCTACCAGCTCGCCGTCCGCGAGGGCGCCGTCGACGAGGTCTTCGACGGACGGCGTCCCGAACCCGGCGGCGCCGAGCTCGTCCAGCTCCGCCAGGGCGCCGCGATCCGCGACGGCGGCGAGACGGTCCCCAAGGTGCAGGCGCAGGAGCCGCTCGACGGGGAGTGGGTCGGCGACCTGCTCGCGACCGCCGCCGGCCGGGTGCTGGACGAGCGGTTCGCGCCCGCCGCCGGCCGCCACTGCGACCACTGCTCCTTCCGCGGCTCGTGCAGCGCCCGCCCGGAAGGCCGCCAGACCGTCGAGTGAGCTCGGGGCGACGGGACGGCGGGACGGTCCGGCGGTCGGGTGGCCGGCAGTCGGCGGTCGGGGGCTGTCGGTGGGGGCGGCTAGCCTTTTCACGTGTCCGCGCGTGCGTCCGTACTGACCGATCCCGAGCAGCTCAAAGAGCTCCTCGGGATCCCCTTCACGCCCGAACAGATGGCCTGCGTCACCGCCCCGCCCGCCCCGCAGGTGATCGTCGCCGGCGCCGGATCCGGCAAGACCACCGTCATGGCCGCCCGCGTGGTCTGGCTCGTCGGCACCGGCACGGTCGCGCCCGAACAGGTCCTCGGCCTCACCTTCACCAACAAGGCCGCCGGCGAACTGGCCGAGCGCGTACGCACCGCCCTGGCGCGGGCCGGCATCACCGACCCCGACCCCTCCCCGGCCGACGCCGCCGCGGCCGGCGGGGAGCCGCGCATCTCCACCTACCACGCCTTCGCCGGCCAGCTCCTCAAGGACCACGGCCTGCGCATCGGCCTGGAGCCCAGCTCCCGGCTCCTGGCCGACGCCACCCGCTTCCAGCTCGCCGCGAAGGTGCTGCGCGACGCCCCCGGCCCGTACCCCTCGCTCACCAGATCCGTCCCCGACCTGGTCGGTGACCTCCTCGCGCTCGACGCGGAACTCTCCGAGCACCTCGTCGACCCCCAGAGCCTGCGCCTCCACGACACGGCGCTGCTCGACGTGCTCGCCGGCACCCGGCTCACCAACGAGGACCTGCGCAAGGTCCCCGAGGCCGTGCGCGGCCGCCTCGAACTGCTGGAGCTCGTCGGCCGCTACCGCGCGGCCAAACGCTCCCGCGACCTCTTCGACTTCAGCGACCAGATAGCACTCTCCGCGCAGCTCGCCACCACCCGGCCCGAGGTGGGCGCGTTGCTGCGCGAGGAGTTCCGGGTGGTCCTGCTCGACGAGTACCAGGACACCTCCGTCGCGCAGCGGCTGCTCCTGTCCGGCCTGTTCGGCGCGGGCACCGGCCACGCCGTCACCGCCGTCGGCGACCCGTGCCAGGCGATCTACGGCTGGCGCGGGGCCTCCGTGGCCAACCTCGACGACTTCCCCGAGCACTTCCCGCACGCCGACGGCACCCCCGCCACCCGGCTCTCCCTCAGCGAGAACCGGCGCAGCGGCGGCCGCCTCCTGGACCTGGCCAACGGCCTCGCCGCCCCGCTGCGCGCCATGCACGAGGGAGTGGAGGCGCTGCGTCCGGCGCCGGGAGCCGAGGGCGTCGGGCAAGTCCGCTGCGCTCTGCTGGAGACCCACGCACAGGAGCTCGACTGGGTCGCCGACTCCGTCGCCCACCTGGTGCGCACCGGTACGCAGCCGCGCGAGATCGCCGTCCTGTGCCGGTCCGCCGCGGACTTCGCGCAGATCCAGGCCGTGCTGGTGGACCGGGACGTCCCGGTGGAGGTCGTCGGCCTGTCCGGGCTGCTGCACCTGCCCGAGGTCGCGGACCTCGTCGCCGTCTGCGAGGTCCTGCAGGACCCGGGCGCCAACGCCTCCCTCGTCCGGCTCCTCATCGGCCCCCGCTGGCGGATCGGCGCGCGCGACCTGGCCCTACTGGGCCGCCGCGCGCGGCTCCTGGTGAGCCGTGCGCCGGCCGGGGCCGACCCCGACGAACGGCTCGCGGCGGCCGTGGAGGGCGTGGACCCGGCCGAGATCGTGTCCCTCGCCGACGCCCTGGAGACCTTCCTCGACGGCGCCGGCCAGGCCCCGGACGACCTCCCCTTCTCCGCCGAGGCCCGGGTCCGCTTCGCGCACCTCGCGCAGGAGCTCCGCGACCTGCGCCGGTCCCTCGCCGACCCGCTGATGGACGTCCTGCACCGGGTGCTGTCCACCACCGGCCTCGAAGTGGAACTGTCCGCGTCCCCGCACGCGCTGGCGGCCCGCCGGCGCGAGACCCTGTCGAACTTCATGGACGTCGCCGCCGGCTTCGCCGCGCTGGACGGGGAGGCCACGCTGCTGGCCTTCCTGGCGTTCCTGCGCACGGCCGCCCAGTACGAGAAGGGCCTCGACCACGCCCTGCCGGGCGGCGAGAACACGGTGAAGGTCCTCACCGCCCACAAGTCCAAGGGCCTGGAGTGGGACGTCGTGGTGGTCCCGGACCTGTGCGCGGGGTCCTTCCCGAAGGAGAAGGCACCGCAGGCCTGGACCTCGTACGCGAAGGTCCTCCCGTACGCGCTGCGCGGCGACGCCCCCACCCTGCCCGCGGACCCGGCCTGGACCTCGGCAGGCCTGAAGTCCTTCAAGGCCGCGCTCAAGCACCACAAGTCGGTGGAGGAGCTGCGCCTGGGCTACGTGACGTTCACCCGCCCGCGGTCCCTGCTGCTGGCCTCGGGCCACTGGTGGGGCCCGACCCAGAAGAGGCGCCGCGGCCCGTCGGAGTTCCTCACCGCCCTGTACGAGCACTGCGCGGCCGGTTTCGGCGAGATCGAGGCCTGGGCGCAGGAGCCCGAACCGTCCGCCGAGAACCCGGCCCTGGCAGGCGAATCCGCGGCCGACCACTCCTGGCCGCTCCCGCTCGACCCGCACTCCCTCGCCCTGCGCCGCTCGGCGGCCGCCCTGGTGGAGTCCTACCTGGCGACGCCGCCCCCGCCGGAACAGGACGACGCCTACCTCTGGCCCCCGGACTGCGAGGACCCCGCCTACGACGACGAGCCCTGGCCCGACGAGCCCTGGCCGCAGCCCGACCTCGACCCGGCCGAGGGCTGGGACCCCGAAGGGGACGCCTCCGCGGCCCCTGCCGGCCCCGGCCCGGCCGAGGGCCAGGACGACGACCCCCCGTGGGGCGGCCCGGCAGCCCTCCCGCACCCGGCGCAGCCGCCCGCGGCCCTTCCCGGCGTGCCCGCCGGAGCGATCCCGGCCCCCGGCGGGGAGCTGCAGGCCGACGCGCCGTCCGCGGCGCCGCGGGGCCGAGCCCGGCCCCCGGCCGGAGCAGTCCCCGGCCTCGCCGAGGACGGGGGCACCGGCGCCCTCGCGGGCGGCCCCGCCGGCACCCCGCAGCGGGCGGAGCCGCCCGCGTCGCCTGCCGGTTCCCTATCCGACGGGGCCACCGCGGCCGACTCGGCCACGCCCTGCGGAACGGCTCCGGACCGCAACGCCCCGGCCTCCGCCGAGGACTGGGACACCGACGCCCTCTGGGTTGACGGCGCAGCCGCGCCGGGCGACGCCCCCGACCTCACGGGCGGCCCCTCCGCTCCCGGAGCGGCGGGCCGGGCGCGAGCCGCCCACGTGGCGGCGCTCCCCGCCGCCACGGCCCAGGCTGACGACTTCGCGGGCGACGCCGACCGGGCCGCAGGCCCGGGCCCCCGCGCCGGTGGCCGGCGCGCCGTGCCCCAGGCGCGCGGCTCGTGGGCCGACGAGGCCTGGGCCGCAGACCCGGCGGCGCAGCCGCGCTCCGGCGCGCGTACACCCGCCTTCCCGGCCGACTCGCAGGGCGGCCCCGCCCTCGGGGGCGGCGAGCCCCGCCCGGCAGAGCCGTACCCCGCGCCGGGCGGAGCCGTCTCGGCGCGCGACACCTGGGCCGCCGGCGAGGCCTGGGCCGGGGACCGCGCGGCGCAGCCCGCCGGCCCCGCGGCGGAGCCGCACTCCGTGCCGCGGCCCGGTGTGCCCGGCCCCGCCGCAGGCGCGCGGCTCACGCCCGAGGAGGCCCGGGCGATCGCCTCCTGGGACCGGGACCTCGACGCCCTGGAGGGCGAGCTCCGCCGCGCCCGCGCGGCCGTCCGCGACATCCAGCTGCCCCCCGCGCTCTCGGCCAGCCAGCTGCTCCGGCTCGCCGCCGACGAGCAGGGCTTCGTACGCGACCTCGCCCGCCCCATGCCCAAGCCACCGCAGCCCGCGGCCCGCCAGGGCACCCGCTTCCACGCGTGGGTCGAGTCCCGCTTCGACGAGCTCCCGCTCCCCTTCCTCGACGTCCTCGATCCCGTCGCCGACCTTCCCGGCGCCGCCGGCGACAGCACCGGCTCCGGCCAGGACATCGCCGACGAGGCCGACCTCGAAGCCCTCAAGGCCGCCTTCGAGCGCAGCCCGTACGCCGACCGCCCGCCCCACCGGATGGAGGCCCCGGTCCAGCTCACCCTCGCCGGCCGCGTCATCCGCGGCCGCATCGACGCCGTCTACAAGACCACCGACGGCAACGGCGACGACGTCTACGAGATCGTCGACTGGAAGACCGGCCGGACCACCGAGGCCGATCCGCTCCAGCTCGCCGTCTACCGCCTGGCCTGGGCCGAGGCCACGAACACCCCGCTCGACCGGGTCACCGCCGCCTTCCTGCACGTCCGCAGCGGCCGTGTGATCCGCCCCCGCGACCTCCCCGGCAGGGCCCGTCTTGAGCGGATCCTCCAAGGCGGATCGGGCCCCGACGGTGACCACCAGGCGGACGGCTAGGCTCGGGGCATGAGCCACACCCAGCCGGACAACGTCGTCCGCACGTACATCGACACCCACCGCGCCGCCTTCCTCGACGACCTGGCCGAGTGGCTGCGGATCCCCTCCGTCTCGGCCCAGCCCGAGCACGCGGACGACGTACGCCGCAGCGCCGAATGGCTCGCGGCGAAGCTCAAGGAGACCGGGTTCCCGGTCGCCGAGGTCTGGGAGACCGACGGCGCCCCCGCCGTCTACGCGCACTGGCCGAGCGAGGACCCGGACGCGCCCACCGTCCTCGTGTACGGCCACCACGACGTGCAGCCCGCCGCCCTCGCCGACGGCTGGCACACCGACCCGTTCGAGCCGGTGGTGCGCGACGGCCGGATGTACGCGCGCGGCGCCGCCGACGACAAGGGCCAGGTGTTCTTCCACACCCTGGGCGTACGGGCGCACCTGGCGGCCACCGGCGCCGCCGCCCCCGCCGTGCACCTCAAGCTGATCGTCGAGGGCGAGGAGGAATCGGGCTCCGCCCACTTCCGCGAGCTCGTCGAGACCCGCGCCGGCGAACTCGCCGCCGATGTCGTGATCGTCTCCGACACCGGCATGTGGTCCGAGACCACCCCCACCGTCTGCACCGGCATGCGCGGTGTCGCCGACTGCGAGATCGACCTGCACGGCCCCGACCAGGACATCCACTCCGGCGCCTTCGGCGGAGCCGTGCCCAATCCGGCCACCGCCGCCGCCCGCCTGGTCGCCGCCCTGCACGACGCCGACGGCCGCGTCACCGTCCCCGGCTTCTACGACGGCATCGCCGAGCTCACGGACGCGGAGCGCGCGCTCATCGCCGAGCTGCCCTTCGACGAGTCCGAGTGGCTCCGTACGGCCAAGTCCCACGCGGCCGCCGGCGAGGCCGGCTACAGCACCCTGGAGCGCGTCTGGGCCCGCCCGACGGCCGAGGTCAACGGCATCGGCGGCGGCTACCAGGGACCCGGCGGGAAGACCATCGTGCCGGCCTCCGCCCACGTGAAGCTGTCGTTCCGCCTGGTGTCCGGGCAGGACCCGTACGAGGTCGAAGCGGCCGTCAGGCAGTGGGTCGCGGCCCGCGTCCCGGACGGCATCCGCCACACCATCACCTTCGGTGCGCCGACCCGCCCGTGCCTGACCCCGTTGGACCACCCGGCCCTGCAGTCCGTCGTCCGGTCCATGGGCCGCGCCTTCGGCCAGAAGATCCGCTTCACCCGTGAGGGCGGCTCCGGACCCGCCGCCGACCTCCAGGACGTCCTGGGCGCGCCCGTGCTGTTCCTCGGCATCTCGGTGCCGTCCGACGGCTGGCACGCGCCGAACGAGAAGGTCGAGCTGGACCTGCTGCTCAAGGGCGTCGAGACGGCCGCCTACCTCTGGGGGGACCTGGCCGGCGGACTCCACGGCCACCGCACGCCCCGCACACCCGCCTGACCCGGCGCACACACCTGTCGTACCGAGCCTGCCTGTCCCACCACCGGGGGAGTTGGAAGTACCAGTGAGCACCCATACCGAGCGCCCTCTCTCGCTCACCGCGCCCAGCGGCATCGACCGCTGCGCGCACCACCGCCTCGACGAGGCGTGGCTCGCCGCCGCCTGGAGCCACCCGACGACCCGCGTCTTCGTCGTCTCCGGCGGCCAGGTCCTGATCGACGACACCCCCGACGGCGGCACCGGCATCGTGATGACACCGGCCTTCGAGGCCCCGGTCACCGAGACCCACCGCTACTTCCTGGGCACGGACGAGGACGGCGTACGGTACTTCGCGCTGCAGAAGGACGCGCTGCCCGGCCGCATGGACCAGTCGGCCCGCCCGGCCGGCCTGCGCGAGGCCGGACTGCTGCTGAACGACCGCGACGCCGGACTGATGGTCAACGCGGTGGCGCTGGAGAACTGGCAGCGGATGCACCGCTTCTGCTCCCGCTGCGGAGAGCGCACGGTGGTCGCGGCGGCCGGGCACATCCGGCGCTGCCCGGGCTGCGGCGCCGAGCACTACCCCCGCACCGACCCGGCCGTGATCATGCTGGTCACCGATGAGCACGACCGCGCGCTGTTGGGCCGCCAGGTGCACTGGCCGGAGGGCCGCTTCTCGACGCTCGCCGGGTTCGTGGAGCCCGGGGAGTCGATCGAGCAGTCCGTCGTCCGCGAGGTGTGGGAGGAGGCGGGCGTCAGGGTCGGGCGGGTCGAGTACGTGGCCAGCCAGCCGTGGCCCTTCCCCTACAGCCTGATGCTGGGCTTCAACGCCCGCGCCACCAGCTCCGAGATCACCGTGGACGGGGAGGAGATCCAGGAGGCCCGCTGGTTCTCCCGCGAGGACCTGCGCGCGGCGTTCGAGTCGGGCGAGGTGCTGCCCCCCTCGGGCATCTCCATCGCCGCACGGCTGGTCGAGCTCTGGTACGGCGAGCCGCTGCCGAAGGCCGCGGCGTGACGTTGGTCATTCCGTGACGGCGGAAGGCCCCCGCCCTCAGGGCGGGGGCCTTTGGCGGACGCGGGAGCCGCTCAGACGGCGAGGGCCTGCTTGACCTGGGCCAGGCTCGGGTTCGTCATGACGGACTCGTTGCCGGCGGCCGACTTCACGAGCACGGTGGGCACTGTCTGGTTCCCGCCGTTGGCCTTCTCGACGAACGCAGCGGACGTCGGGTCGAGCTCGATGTTGATCTCGTTGTACGCGATGCCTTCCCGGTCCAGCTGGGTCTTCAGCCGACGGCAGTAGCCGCACCAGGTCGTGCTGTACATCGTGACGGTGCCCGTGTCCTGCATGCTGCGCTCTCCTTCGTGAAGGCTCGGTGGTCCGAGTACTCGAACGTACGCGACCCCGGGGCCATTCCCGTACGTACACATCCGCACCGCCGGTGTGACTGATATGACGTATCTGTGGTGCCTGTGGACAGATTTCCCGCCCGGCTCACGAGACCTGGCAGCATGGCGGAGTGACAGCAGCAACGCACTCCTCATCCTTCACCGCCGCAGCGGACTCGGCCGACGCGGTGCTCTTGGGCCTCGACCCGGAGCAGCGCGAGGTCGCGACGAGCCTGCGCGGACCGGTGTGCGTGCTGGCCGGAGCCGGTACCGGCAAGACCCGCGCGATCACCCACCGGATCGCCTACGGGGTCCGGTCGGGCCAGCTCATGCCGGCCAGCGTGCTCGCCGTCACCTTCACCAACCGGGCCGCCGGCGAGATGCGCGGCCGGCTGCGCGCGCTCGGCGCGGGCGGCGTCCAGGCCCGGACCTTCCACTCCGCCGCCCTGCGCCAGCTCCAGTACTTCTGGCCCAAGGCCATCGGCGGGGACGTGCCGCGGCTGCTGGAGCGCAAGATCCAGTTCGTCGCCGAGGCCGGGGCCCGCTGCCGCATCCGCCTCGACCGCGGCGAGCTGCGCGACGTCACCGGCGAGATCGAGTGGGCCAAGGTCACCCAGACAGTGCCCGCCGACTATCCGGCGGCCGCCCTCAAGGCGGCCCGAGAGGCCCCCCGGGACATGGCCGAGATCGCCCAGATCTACGGGACGTACGAACAGCTCAAGCGCGACCGCGGGATGATCGACTTCGAGGACGTGCTGCTCCTGACCGTCGGCATCCTCCAAGACCGCCACGACATCGCCGAGCAGATCCGCGGCCAGTACCAGCACTTCGTCGTCGACGAGTACCAGGACGTCAGCCCGCTCCAGCAGCGGCTGCTCGACCTGTGGCTCGGCGAGCGCGACAGCCTCTGCGTCGTCGGCGACGCCAGCCAGACCATCTACTCCTTCACCGGCGCCACCCCCGACCACCTGCTGAACTTCCGCACGCGCTATCCGCACGCCACCGTGGTCAAGCTGGTCCGCGACTACCGCTCCACCCCCCAGGTGGTGCACCTCGCCAACGGACTCCTGAACCAGGCCGCGGGGCGGGCCGCCGAGCACCGCCTGGAGCTGGTCTCCCAGCGCGAGTCCGGACCCGACCCCGTCTACGCCGAGTACGCCGACGAGCCCGCCGAGGCCGAGGGCGTCGCCCGCCGGATCCGCGACCTGATCGCCGCAGGCGTCCCGGCGGGCGAGATCGCCGTGCTCTTCCGCATCAACGCCCAGTCCGAGGTCTACGAGCAGGCCCTCGCCGACGCCGGGGTCCCGTACCAGCTGCGCGGCGCCGAGCGCTTCTTCGAGCGGCAGGAGGTCCAGAAGGCCATCCTCGCCCTGCGCGGAGCGGCCCGTTCCGGCGGGAACGACCCGCTGCTGGAGGACATCGTCGACCTGGGCTCCCAGGTCCGGGCGGTGCTCAGCTCCACCGGTTGGACCACCGAGCCGCCCGCCGGCTCCGGCGCCGTGCGCGACCAGTGGGAGTCGGTGGCCGCACTGCTCCGGCTCGCCGAGGACTTCGCCCGCACCCGGCCCGGGGCCACGCTGGCGGACCTCACGGTCGAGCTGGAGGAGCGCAGGGCCGCCCAGCACGCCCCGACCGTCCAGGGTGTCACCCTGGCCTCGCTGCACGCGGCGAAGGGCCTGGAGTGGGACGCCGTGTTCCTCGTCGGCCTCACCGACGGCATGCTGCCGATCACCTACGCCAAGACCGACGACCAGGTCGAGGAGGAGCGGCGCCTGCTCTATGTCGGCGTCACCCGGGCGCGGCTGCACCTGACCCTCTCCTGGGCGCTCTCCCGCACCCCCGGGGGAAGGGCCTCCCGACGCCCCAGCCGCTTCCTGAACGGCCTGCGGCCGGGCTCCGCCGCTTCGGGAAGCCGGCCGGGCTCCGCGGACGAGCGAGCGCCGCGGGCGCGCGGCCGCCGCGGCCCGGTGCGCTGCCGGGTCTGCGGCAGGACGCTGACCGAGGCCGGCGAGCTGAAGCTGATGCGCTGCGAGGACTGTCCGTCCGACATGGACGAGGGTCTCTACGAGCGGCTGCGGGACTGGCGTGCCGGCCAGTCGAAGGAGCAGGGCCTGCCCGCCTACTGCGTCTTCACGGACAAGACGCTGATGGCGATCGCGGAGGCCGCGCCCACCGAGGCGGGAGAGCTTGCGATGATCTCCGGAGTGGGCGGTCGCAAGCTTGACCGGTACGGAGCCGATGTCCTGGCCATCTGTGCAGGTCAGGAGCCTGGGGGCGAGGATTCTGACGGCGCGTAGAAAATCGTCGGAAAAATAGTTTGCACATGCCCAGCGAAGACCCATAGGTTCTTAGCAACGGAAACGGTGGCTTCTCCGAAGCCCTGGATCCGTGCTGTACTTATCCGAATACGCATGGGACAGGCCCTCGGGCCGGGTCCCCGAGACGCCGAGAGGAGGCGAGACCAGTGACCAGCTTCATGACCTTCACCGAAATGACCGATCGCTCGGTTGATGCCTCCTGCCTGCTCGGTTCCGTCTCTGCTCTGGGTACCGGTGCGTCCGCGATTTGCGCCGACCGCCCCGCCCTGCTCGCGACCCTTGCGGTCAGCGAGCGCAATGAGCGACCGACCCAGGCACCGGTGGCAGTACTGGCAGCAGAAGCACAGGCGCACGGCGCCTATGGATTTGCCGCCGCGGCCGGTGCCGGATCCCTGACGAAGCAGACGAAGCAGCAGCACCACCTGATGTGGGCCTTCCGTGGGCTCGAACCCTGGAGTGATCCAGCCTGATCGCATGATCAGGCCGGCGCCTTCAGGGCCGCGGAACCCCACCCGGGATCCGCGGCCCTTCTGTTTGTCCCCGACCGGGGGCGACGACAGAGAAGGGGCCTCGGGACTGGCAGAACCAGGTACCAGCCGCCCCCGGCCGACCGGCCGGAACGACTAGCCGAACAAGACGAGGAAGAAAACACCGTGCAACTCGAAGCGCACGCCCCGTCCGTACCTCAGACCCAGACGATCTCCCCGCCCGCAGTTCCGGAGGACCACACCTTGACCCCGCTCACCGCGCTGACCGCGCTCGACGACGCCATCGAGAACCTCGGCGTCCCGGTTCCCTGCCGCACCTTCGACCCCGAGGTCTTCTTCGCCGAGTCCCCGGCCGACGTCGAGTACGCCAAGTCCCTCTGCCGCACCTGCCCGCTGGTCGAGGCCTGCCTCGCCGGAGCGGTCGAGCGCCGCGAGCCCTGGGGTGTCTGGGGTGGCGAGCTCTTCGTCCAGGGTGTCGTCGTAGCCCGCAAGCGGCCCCGTGGTCGTCCGCGCAAGAACCCGGTTGTCTCGGCATGACCGCCATCGGAACCATCGACCGCCCCCTGACGCACGACCCCCTGAAGCAGGCCCTCATGACCGCCCACACCACGAGCGAGCAGCCCCACGGCGCCGCCCACGCAGACTTCATCACCACCGGCGCGATCACCTCGCGTCAGAACAGGACCCGCGAAATGCAACTCATCCCAGAAGCCCTCGCTCGTGCCCATATGGACGAGCTCATGCGTGAGGTGGACGCCGAGCGTCACGCCGTGCGCCTGGTCGCCGCCCGCCGCATGCAGCGGCGAGCCGAGCGCGTCTCGATGCGCGCCCGGCGGGCGCTGGCCATGGCCGTCATGCACTGAGAGCTGAAAGCAGCACTCCGGGGGGACCGGTCCGAAGGGACCGGTCCCCCCGGTGCGTTGCGCGGGCCCGTCCACCCCCGGCGGAGGTACCGTCTGCAGGTGGACCAGCCGACTCCCCAGCCCGACCCGTCGGGATCCGAGGCCCAGCCCGTCGTCTGCGCGCGCTGCGGCACACACTCCCCCGGCGGAGCCCCGCCCACCTGGACCTGTTCGGTGGAGAACGGGACCAGAGAGTACTTCTGCGTCGCATGCGCCCGCGCCAACCTCCGGGCGATCGAGGGCAGGCTCGACTCCTCCTGGTGGTGATCTTCCAGGGGGCGGGACACCCCCTGGAACCTCACTCGGCGGAGGCGAACCCCGGCAGCCAGGTGTCCAGTTCGTCGCGCAGCCGCACCGTCGCGCCCAGCTGGCACAGCACCCCGATGGTGCTCAGCGTCACCCGGTGGATCAGCAGGTACGAAGGCGGCAGGTTGATCTGCCGACCCAACTGGTGTGCGGGGGACCGGGGATCGGCGATCCGCGCCGCCTGACCGCGCAGCCAGGGCCGGGTGAAGGTGAACTCCTCCGCCTCCGCGGGCTCGATGATCGGCTTCAGGTAGTCCAGCACGGCGTCCGGGTCCAGCTCGACGGACTCCTTCACGAACCCCTCGGCACACAGGTGGCCGTAGACCCCCTCGGCGTCGCCGTCCAGCGTCATCCGCAGGGACCTGCCGATGGGCTTGGGCCAGCCCCCGGGCAGCCGGTCGACCGTGCCGAAGTCCAGCACGCCCAGCCGCATCCGGTCGTCCGCGCCCGGTATCAGCCGGAAGTTGCCCGGGTGCGGGTCGGCGTGCAGCAGACCCGTGCGGGCGGGGCCGGAGAAGAGGAACCGGGCCAGCAGTTGTCCGGCGCGGTCGCGCTCCTCCTCGCTGCCGTCGGCGATCACCTCCGACAGCGGGGTCCCGTCCAGCCACTCGGTCACGAGCACCTGGTCGCCCTGGTGGACCACGTCCGGGACGATCACGTCCGGGTCGTCCACGAAGGCGTCCGCGTGCGTCCGCTGGGCCTCGGCCTCCAGCTCGTAGTCGAGCTCCTCCGACACCCGGTCGCGCAACTCCTTGATCAGCGGCTTGATCTCCATACCGGGGACCAGCGGACCCAGCAGCCCCGCGAACCGGCCCAACTGCTTCAGGTCCGACAGCAGCGCCTCACCGGCCCCCGGGTACTGGACCTTGACCGCCACCTGCCGGCCGTCGTGCCACACCGCCCGATGCACCTGCCCGATCGAGGCCGCCGCGGCCGGCTTGTCCTCGAACTCCTCGAACAGGTCCCGCCAGTCGGCACCGAGACGGTCCGTCAGCACCTGATGCACCGTCGCCGCGGGCAGCGGCGGGGCTGCCTCCTGAAGCTTGGTCAGCGCCGCCCGGTAGGGCCCCGCGACGTCCTCGGGCAGCGCCGACTCGAAGACCGACAGGGCCTGCCCGAACTTCATCGCACCGCCCTTCAGTTCACCCAGGGTGCGGAACAACTGCTCGGCAGTGCGCTGCTGGAGCTCGCGCGCCACGATCTCCGCCGACTTGCCCCCGATCCGCTTGCCCAGCCCCCAGGTGACCCGACCCGCGATGCCGAGCGGCAACGAGGCCAGCTTGACGGTACGGGTGACCGCCTTCCGGGGAAGATCAGACATGCGCCCCTCCAAATCCCAGACAGCTGCGCCGCAAGCGGCGGTTCGGCAGAACCCTCGGTCCCCGAGCATCCTGTCACGGCCCTCCCGGCGGGTTCCCTCCCGATCCTCTCCCCGGGGCGCGACCCGCCGGCTGGAGCCGCCCCGCGGACTCCGAGGCCGCCCCGCAGGGGCAGCCGGGGTGGGGGCGGACCGGAGCGGACTCCCAGTGGAGCGTGGGCAGGGCCGCCTCCCAGCGGGATCCCGTGGAGGCGGGCAGCTGACCGTCGAGGAAGGCGAGCGCGTGCGCCGCGGCCAGCCCGGCCACCGCCGTGGACAGGCCCAGGTCGCAGGGGGCGCTCCCGCGGCGGCGATGGGACGAGCGCCACTGCACGAGCATCCTCGGCCAGGCAGCGTCCTGGTCCACGCGGTCGCGCTCCATGCACCCCGCGCACGCCGTCGTGCCCGGCAGCACCAGCGGCCCCACCAGACCCGTGCCCTCCAACACCCCCGCGTACAGGTGCGGAATGCCCGAGGCGACCCAGTCGGCCGCGGTGTCCGGATCAGGAGCCCACGCGTGCAGCCCGTCCCGGGGCGCGACGACCACCAGGGACAGCCCCGGCTCCGGACCCTCCCCCTCCCCGCTCCGCGGGCCCGGACCCGGGGCCGCGGAGCGGACCGTGCCCGCCGCGGCCTCGGCCCGCAGCCGGCCCACGCTCGCGCTCCCCAGCCCGCCCGGCGCCACATCCGCCGGTTCCACCCGGCCTCCGTCGAGCACCTCGACCCGCCCCACGCCCGCTCCCGCCAGGACCGCCGCGATCACGGCCCCCACCCGGCCGCTCCCGCGCACCCGGACCCGTATCGCCCGGCGTGCGGCGATCCCCCGCAGCTCCCCGCCGGGCTCCCGGTGGACCAGCGAGAGCGAACCCAGGTCCGGGCCGAGGCGCTCCAGGGTCTCCGGATGCCTGCGCAGGGCCTGCGCCCGCGGGCCGCCCGCCGAGGCGTCGTCGAGCAGACCGGCCCCCGCCAGCCGTCTGACCAAGGCGTCGGCCAAGCCGTCCGGCAACCCCATCCGCGCGGCCTCGGCCCGCAACAGCTCCATCCCCCGCGTCCCGTCGATCCGGTCGATGAGCGCGCCCGTCGCCGTGTCCACGGGCCCCAGCACCACCGCATGCGCCGGCGTCACCCCGAACTGCACCGTCTGCAGATCCCGCCAGGCCCGCGCCAGCGCCGGCTTCACCCTCGGAAACATGTCCGACCCCTCCCTGTCCGTCCGCGTCCGTCCCTGTCCGTGCGGCATCGCACCGCCGCATCTCCCGCTCCCGGCAACAGTGCCCGTCCGCCGTAATCCGTGCAGGAATTTGTCCACAGGCAAGAGGTATTCGGCATATGAGATGAAGAGCGGTGCCGCGTCGGAAACCGGCGCCGAACCACCCGTGTTCGAACCCCGGACGAGCGGGACTTACGCCACCGGCACCGGGTAACGTCGTGGCGTGTCCGCCGACCCACCGCAGCGCGCCGTCGAAGTCCGCCGGAGCGCGCGCCGCCGCAGGACCGTATCCGCCTATCGCGAGGGTGACCGTACGGTCGTCCTCATCCCTGCCCGGATGTCCGAGGCGGAGGAGAAGCGCTGGGTGGGCGTCATGCTCGACAAGCTGGCCGCCCAGGAGAGCAGACGCACCCTCGGGGACGCGGAACTCACCGAACGCGCCGAGCGTTTGTCCGAGCAGTACTTCGACGGCCGCGCCCGCCCCCGCTCGGTCCGCTGGGTCACCAACCAGAACACCCGCTGGGGCTCCTGCACCCCGGCCGAAGGCAGCATCCGGCTCTCGCACCGCCTCCAGGGCATGCCCGAGTACGTCGTCGACTACGTGCTCCTGCACGAGCTGGCCCACCTCCTCGTGCCCGGCCACGGACCCCGCTTCTGGGAACTGCTGGAGGCGTACCCGCGCACCGAGCGGGCCCGGGGCTACCTGGAGGGCGTGGTGGCGGCCGAGCGCCTGCCGCAGGTGCCCGCCGCCCGCGAGGAATGACCCCGCCGGCCGGGGCGGCCGGGCAGGCCCGCACCCGGACCACCGCCCCTCGTGTCACACAGCGTGATGTGTACCGGCTTGGTACCGGCTTGGCCGGATGTCGGCAGATGCCGTTAGCCTGTGCGGCACGCATGCTCAGTCGGGATGGGGGACGTCGTTACGTATGGCAAGGGAATTCCAACGCGGCCACAAGGCCAAGGTCAGTGATCTCACGGCGGGCACCGATCTGTACGTAGGCGTCCAGATCGCCGCCCCCGGGCTCACCTTCGACATCAGCTGTTTCGGCCTCGACGCCAATGAGCAGCTCTCGGACGACCGCTACTTCGTCTTCTTCAATCAGCCGAAGTCGCCGGAAGAGTCCATTCAGCTGCTCGGCCCGCAGGCCGGTGACACGGAATCCTTCCGGGTGACCCTGGACCGCGTTCCGCCGTCCATCCACAAGCTGTCCTTCACCGCCACCATCGACGGCGCCGGACAGATGTCGCAGATCGGCCCGGGCCACATCCGGATCGTGGCCGGCGGCGAAGAGGTCGTCCGGTACGCCTTCACCGGCGCGGAGTTCAGCACCGAGCGGGCCGTCATGCTCGGCGACTTCTACCTGAAGGACGTGTGGCGCTTCGCCGCCGTCGGCCAGGGCTTCGACGGCGGGCTCGACGCCCTCCTGAAGAACTTCGGCGGCGAGGTCGCCGAGGAGGAGCAGCCGCAGCAGCAGGCCCCGGCGGCCGGCGCCCCCGGCTTCGCCCCGCCGCCGCAGACGGCCGCCCCGGCTCCGGCCCCGTCCTTCGCCGCCCCCGCTGCGGCCCCGCAGGCCCCGGCTCCGGCCCCCGCTCCGTCCTTCGGCGCGCCCGCCCCGGCCCCCGCGCCGGCCGCTCCCCAGCCGCCGCAGTACCAGCAGCCCCCGGCCCCCGCCCCGGTGCACGCCGCGCCCACCATGGCCGCGCCCCTGGCCCCGCAGGCCCCCGCGCCCTACGGCCAGCCGCCGCAGCAGCCCTCCTACGGCCAGGCTCCCGTCCCCGGGCAGTACCCGGGCCAGGTGCCGCCGCCCGCCCCCGCCCCCGGCGGATACGGACAGCAGCAGCCCTCCTACGGCCAGGTTCCGGGCCAGGTCCCGGGCCAGATGCCGGGCCAGGTCCCCGGCCAGCAGCCCGGCTACGCCCCGCAGGCCGCCGCCCCCGCGGCCGGTCTCGCCGCGGCCCTCCAGCCGTACAAGGAGGCCCCGACCGGCTCCCGCTGGACTTCGCAGAACCAGCAGCTCATGCGGGTCGATTTGTCGATGGGCGGCCAGGCCGTCCTCGCCCGCCAGGGCAGCATGGTCCTGTACCAGGGCAAGGTCGACTTCAGCTACAAGGGCGCCGGATTCGCCGGCCGCATCGTCGGCAACGCCACCGGCCAGGAGATGCAGCTCATGCGCTGCACCGGCCGCGGCCAGGTCTTCCTCGCGGAGAACGGCGCGCACCTGCACGCCATCGAGCTCCAGGGCGACGCCATCTGCGTCTCCGCGGAGAACGTCCTCGCCTTCGACGAGTCCCTCCAGCACGAGGTCCGCCGGATCGAGGGCCACGGCATCCCCGGCGGCGCCCTGTTCACCATGCAGTTCCAGGGAACCGGCACGGTGATCGTCAAGACCCACGGCGTCCCGGTCGTGCTGCCCGTCACCCCGACCACCTTCGCGGACAGCAACGCCATCGTGGCGTGGTCGGCCGCCTCGCAGGTGATCATCTCCAGCCAGGTCCGACTGCGGCGCAACGCCTACCCCGGCCACAGCGGGGAGACCGTGAACCTCCAGTTCCGCGGCGCCCCCGGCAACTTCATCGTCGTCCAGCCGTACGAGGTCTGAGGGAGCCCGACATGAACGCAATGAACCAGCAGCTCGCGGGCTTCGCCCCGACCCCCGTCACGGCCCGCATGGAGAACCACGGGCGGTCCATGCTCAAGGTCGCCATGCAGAGCGGCCAGGACCTCTTCGCCCGCACCGGCTCGATGGTCGCCTACGAGGGCTTCGTGCAGTACGAGCCCAACCCGCCGGCCGTCCGCCAGATGGCCTCGCAGTGGGTCACGGGCGAGGGCGCACCCCTGATGAAGTGCACCGGCGACGGCCTCCTGTACCTCGCCGACTACGGCGCCGACGTCGTCGTCATCAACCTCGACAACGACTCGCTGTCGGTCAACGGCACCAACCTGCTCGCCTTCGACGCGCACCTCCAGTGGGGCGTCGAGCGGGTCAAGGGCCTGGCGAAGTTCGCCGGGCAGGGCCTGTTCAACGTCCAGGTCGCGGGCACCGGCTGGGTCGCCCTGACCTCGCGCGGCACCCCGATCGTGGTCGACTGCGGCCGCGGCGAGGACGAGACGTACGTCGACCCCGACGCGCTCGTCGCCTGGTCGCCGAACCTGAAGGTCAAGGGCAAGCGCAGCTTCAAGGCCTCGTCGATGCTCGGCCGGGGCAGTGGGGAGGCCTACCAGATGGCCTTCTCCGGTCAGGGCATCGTCGTGGTGCAGCCCAGCGAGGACAGCACCGACCGGCTCCGGGCCCGGGGCTGAGGGGGAGCGGACACATCATGCAGAGCGCACTTTTCGCCTACGCCGAGGCGCAGTCCCAGGACCGGTACACCGTCCAGAACCCGCAGCTGCTGCGGGTCTCGCTGACGGGCTCCGACGACGTACTCGCCCGCAAGGGCGCGATGGTCGCCTACCAGGGGATCGTCGACTTCGACGGCGAGTACCAGAGCAGCAGCCAGCGGGGCGCCCGCCGCCGCACCGGCGAGGGCCTGGACCTCATGCGCTGCTCCGGGCAGGGCACGGTCTACCTCGCCAACCTGGCCCAGTACGTCCACGTCGTGGACGTGGACCATGAGGGCCTCACGGTCGACAGCAGCTACGTCCTGGCCCTGGACTCCACCCTGCACACCGAGGTCATCGCGGTGGACAGCCAGTACGGAATCTCCGGTTCCGGCAAGTACCAGCTCAACATCTCCGGCCGCGGCAAGGTCGCCCTGATGACCTCCGGGCAGCCGCTGATGATGCACGTCACGCCCGACAAGTACGTCAACGTCGACGCGGACGCCATCGTCGCCTGGTCCACCTCGCTGAGGGTGCAGATGCAGGCCCAGACGCACTCCAGCGGCGTCTGGCGGCGGCGCGGCAACACCGGCGAGGGCTGGGAGCTGAGCTTCCTCGGCACCGGCATCGCGCTGGTGCAGCCCAGCGAGGCGCTGCCTCCGCAGAACGCCCAGGTCGGACAGGGCGTCGCCGCGCAGTTCGGCATGGGCCAGCAGGGCGCCCACGCCCAGAACCAGAACAACGCCTGGAACTGATCCGGGACGGCGAAGGGGCGGCCCGCCAGGGACCGCCCCTTGAGCCATGCCCCTCGGGGCAGCCCGCTGCCTCAGCCCGCAGCGGCGAGCCGCGCCAGAGTCGCCTCCAGCAGCAGGACGACCGAGGTGTCGGCCACCGAGGCCACCTCCTCGTACGGGAACCAGCGCAGGTCGAGGGACTCGTCGCTGATCTCCGCCACGGCCCCGGCCGGGGCCAGCGCCGCATACTGCACGTCCAGGTGCCAGTTGCACGGTGCCGGGATGGGATGCCGGTCCAGGCGCACCGGGCCGCCGGGCAGCAGGGTCAGCCCCTGCTCGATGCCCGACTCCTCGCGGCCCTCGCGCAGCGCCACCTCCGCCAGCGTCGCGTCACCGTCCTCGCAGTGCCCGCCCATCTGCAGCCACATGCCCAGCTTCTTGTGCAGGGTCAGCAGTACGCGCTCCCGCACCGGGTCGATCACGAGCGCGCTGGCCGTGAGGTGGCCCGCCTCGCAGGGCTTGTAGACCCCGTCCGGGTGGGAGGCCAGGTGCTCCAGGTACAGATCGCGCAGCTCGGCCTGGTCCTCGTAGCCCTTCAGGACCGAGGCCGCGTCGTCGTGCAGGCTCACTTCGTGTCGTCGCCTTCGTCGTCGCCCTGCTGCCCACGCTTCTCGGCGGCCTCGCCGAGCATCTTGTCGATCTCGGAGAAGTCCAGCTGCTCGCGGTGCACAAAACCGTCCGGGTCGTCCAGGTCGGAAGCCGTCGGCAGCATGTCCGGGTGCTCCCACAGCCCGTCGCGCCCGTCCACACCGCGCGCGTCGGTGAGCGAGGCCCACAGGCGCGAGGCGTCCCGCAGCCTGCGCGGACGCAGCTCCAGGCCGATCAGCGTCGCGAAGGTCTGCTCCGCCGGGCCGCCCGAGGCGCGCCGACGGCGCATGGTCTCGCGCATGGCGTCCGCCGAGGTCAGCCGCGGCTTGGCGGCCTCGTGCACCACCGCGTCGACCCAGCCCTCGACCAGCGCGAGCGCCGTCTCCAGACGGGCCAGGGCCGCCTTCTGCTCGGGGGTGTCCTGCGGCTGGAACATGCCGCCCTGGAGTGCCTCCTGGAGCTGCTCCGGGTTGGACGGGTCCAGCTGCCCGACCACGTCCTCCAGCTTCGAGGTGTCCACCTTGATGCCGCGGGCGTAGCCCTCCACGGCTCCGAACAGGTGCGAGCGCAGCCACGGGACGTGCGCGAACAGCCGGGCATGGGCCGCCTCGCGCAGCGCCAGGTACAGCCGCACCTCGTCCGAGGGGACGCCCAGGTCCTTGCCGAAGCCCGCGATGTTGAGCGGGAGCAGCGCGGCCTTCCCCGCCGGGCCCAGGGGCAGGCCGATGTCGGTCGAGCCGACGACCTCGCCCGCGAGGGTGCCCACGGCCTGGCCGATCTGCTGGCCGAACATGGCGCCGCCCATGGAACGCATCATGCCGAGCAGCGGGCCCGCCATGGCCTGCATCTCTTCGGGCAGGACACCGCCCATGGCCGCGCCGACGCGCTCGGCGACCGGGTCCACGAGCTCCTTCCACACCGGGAGGGTGGCCTCCACCCACTCGGCGCGGCTCCACGCCACGGCCGTGGTGGCACCCGAGGGCAGTGAGGTCACGCCGTCCAGCCAGTGGTCGGCCAGGCGCACGGCCTCCTCGACGGCAGACTTCTCCGCGATGCCGACGCTGGTGTCCTTCACACCGTCCGCCGTGCCCTGCGCGACGGTCTGGCGGGCGATGTTCTTGGCCATGTCCCAGTTCACGGGACCGCCCTCGTAGCTGAGCATCTGGCCGAGCTGCTGGAAGGCCGCACCGAGGTCGTTCGGGTTCATCGAACCGAACATCGCGGCGAACGGATTGTCCGCGCCGCCGGGGCCACCGGCGCCCGGCAGCCCCATGCCCGGGAACCCGAAGGGATTCGCGGGGCCGCCCTGACCGCCCTGACCGCCCTTCTTCCTGCCTTCGTCGCCGTTGTCCGGCTCCTCGGGCGGAAGGCCGAATCCGAATGGGGTGTCGCTCACGGGTTTCCTCGGCTCGTAGGGCCGCCGGCGGGCGCCGGCGGGCAACGGTCAGACATCACCACCCAGCGTAGACACCGGAGCCCGCATCCGGGCTCGGTGCTCCGCCGGCTCCTGGGCTGCGGCAGGATGGACATCACCTGGTGGGGTACGCGTCACGGCGCGTCCCTACTGAAGACAACCGCTGGAGACGCCCGGTGAGTTCCCCAGATCCGCACGTTTCGGATAAGCGCAGCCGCGCGACGCAGGACGAAGACCGTCCCGAACAGGGCGACGGCGCCCCCGGCGTTCGCCAGCCGCGAAACCCCGACGGCCCCCGCCGGCCCAGCCCCGTGATCGCCGTGACCGGCGCCGCCACGGGCGTCGGCGCGGCCCTCGTGAGCCGTCTGGCCGCCTCCGAGGAGGTCAAGCAGGTCGTCGCCATCGACGAGCGGCGCGGGGACTGTGCGGCCGCGCAGTGGCACGTCCTCGACGTACGGGACCCCGCGATCGCCGAGAAGCTGCGCGGGGCGGACGTCGTGGTCCACCTCGCCCTCGACCTCGACCTGGAGACGGACCCCGCGGCCCGCACGGCGTACAACGTGCGCGGGACCCAGACCGTCCTCACGGCGGCCGCCGCGGCCGGTGTGCACCGGGTCGTGCTCTGCACCTCCGCGATGGTCTACGGAGCCCTGCCCGACAACGACATCCCGCTGTCGGAGGACTCCGAGCTGCGGGCGACCGCCGAGGCGACCGGCGTCGGCGACCTGCTGGAGATCGAGCGGCTCGGCCGCCGGGCCCCCCGGGCCCACCCCGGCCTGAACGTCACCGTGGTCCGCCCCGCGGTCCTGGTCGGCGGCACCGACACCGCCCTGACCCGGTATTTCGAGTCCCCGCGCCTGCTCGTGGTCGCCGGCTCCCGCCCCACCTGGCAGTTCTGCCACGTGGAGGACCTGGTCAGCGCCCTGGAGTACGCGGCCCTGGAAAAGGTCGAGGGCGAGCTGGCCGTGGGCTGCGAGGGATGGCTGGAGCAGGAGGAGGTCGAGGAGCTGAGCGGCATCCGCCGCATGGAGCTGCCCTCGGCGGTGGCGCTGGGCGCCGCGGCCCGCCTGCACCGCATCGGCCTGACCCCGTCCCCGGCCGGCGACCTCGCATACACGATGCACCCCTGGGTGGTGAGCGTCAGCGGGCTGCACGCGGCGGGCTGGCGGCCGCGCTGGACCAACGAGGAGGTCCTCGCCGAACTCCTCCAGGAGGTCGCGGGCCGCCACACGGTCGCCGGCCGCCGGCTCGGCCGCAGGGACGCCGCCACGGCCGCGGGTGCGGCGGGCGCGACGGTCGCCCTGCTGGGCGCCGCCGCCGCGGTCCGCCTCGCCCGGAAGCGGCGCGGGATCTGAGCCGGGCCGTGTTCCGGGGCGGCCGGATCCTGTAGGAGGCTCCCAAGGCGGGGGACGCGGGCCGGGCGAATCAGCTATTTCGCCCCGTCAGCGGCTAGGGCACGATGGACGGTATGGCACCGCACTTCGACCACCCCGGCGAGCAGGCCGCCCAGGACCCCGTCCGGCTGCTCGCAATCCGTGACACCCCGCTCTCGATCGACGAGGTCTTCCGGGCCGTCGGCGACGACGCCACGGGCGGGACGACGCTGTTCGTCGGCACGGTGCGCAACCACGACGGCGGGGCGGACGTCGATTCGCTCGGCTATTCCTGCCACCCGACGGCCGAGGCCGAGATGCGCCGGGTCGCCGAGCGCGTCGTGGCCAAGTACCCGGTCCGCGCCCTGGCCGCCGTGCACCGCGTGGGCGACCTCGCCGTCGGCGACCTGGCCGTGGTCGTGGCCGTCTCCTGCCCGCACCGCGGGGAGGCCTTCGAGGCGTGCCGCATGCTGATCGACGACCTCAAGCACGAGGTCCCGATCTGGAAGCACCAGACCTTCTCCGACGGCTCCGAGGAGTGGGTCGGCGCCTGCTGACGCCACCGGACCGGGCAGCTCGGCGGACGGAGTCCGCCGCAGTCGCCCGCAGCCTGGGCGGCGCCCCGGCGCCGAGCAGCTGACCCCGGCCGCGGAGCGGCGGCGGCCGACGGGTAGCCTCACACCCGTTCGGCCGCGCAACACGCCCTCGATTTGCGTAACCCCCCCACGGGCACGAGCGTTGAAGCCACCAACGAAACGCACTTCGGGGTAGGGAGGCACGCCCATGGCATCTCTGGCGTGGTTGCTGATTCCGCTGTTCGCCGCGATCGGCGCGGCGATATGGGGCAGCTGGGCGGCACGGGACCGCACGCAAGGCGACATATCCGAGCTCGCGGGCTACGCACGGTTCCGTGAGGCGATGGGCAACGGCCGGGGTCTCGGCCGTGCCGATCAGATGAGGGCGAAGGCCGAGGCGGCCTCCACCTCCGACTCCGTCTGAGATTCCGCTGAGAGTTTCGCGCACGAACCCCGTACGGACCGGCCCCGAGGGCCGCTCGGCGGGCCCGTCCCGTACTGTCGGATCCATGCCACGCCGCACCGCGACGATGCTCGCCTCCACCCTGGTGCTGTTCGCGCTGCTCTGCGCAGGAGTGTTCATCAAGGTCCCGTATTCCGAGATGAGCCCCGGCCCGACCGTGAACACGCTCGGGGACTCGCACGGCGAGCCCGTTCTGAACATCTCGGGACGCAAGACGTACCCGGCCGGCGGCCACCTCAACATGACGACGGTCCGCGTCACGGGCGCCGACTACGAGATGAACCTGGTGGAGGCCGTCTACGGCTGGCTGGCCGGCGACAACATCGTCGTCCCGCACGAGAACCTCTACCCGAACGGCAAGACCGACGCGGAGTCCACCCAGGAGAACGCCGAGGAGTTCAGCCAGTCGCAGCAGAGCGCCAAGGTCGCGGCCCTCAAGCAGCTCGGCATCCCGGTCACCGCCCGCGTGATCGTCTCCACGGTCGTCAAGGACAGCCCCTCCGAGGGCAAGCTGCACGCCGGTGACGTGGTCAAGGCCGTCGACGGCGCTCCTGTCACCGCCCCCGAGGACGTGGCCAAGCTCGTCACCAAGCACAAGCCCGGCGAACCGGTCGAGTTCACCATCGTGCCCGCGGCCGACTCCGCGGCGGCGGCGAAGGCCGGCCGCGAGCCCGCCGGCACCTCCAAGGTCACGATCACCGCGGGCAAGGCGGAGGGCGACGGCCGTGCCATCGTCGGCATCCGGGCCGGCAGCGACCACACCTTCCCGTTCGCGATCGACATCAAGCTCGCCGATGTCGGCGGCCCGAGCGCCGGGCTGATGTTCGCCCTCGGCATCGTCGACAAGCTCACCCCGGACGACCTGACCGGCGGGAAGTTCGTCGCGGGCACCGGCACCATCGACGACGCCGGCAAGGTCGGTCCGATCGGTGGCATCCAGATGAAGACCATAGGCGCCCGCAAGGCCGGCGCCGAGTACTTCCTGACGCCCGCCGACAACTGCGCCTCCGCCGCCTCCAACGTGCCCGACGGGCTGACGCTGGTGAAGGTCTCCACCATCGACGACGCCATGAAGTCGCTGCAGAAGATCAGCAAGGGGGACCCGGCCGGGCTGCCGCAGTGCAGCGCCAAGCCCTGACCGGTCCGCCTCCCGGGCCAGGACCTACTAGGCGAAGGTCGCGGCCAGGGCCTCGGCCAGGCCGGGCACCAGGCCCCCGCCGGTGAGGACCTCCGTCGAGGAGTCCTTCTCACGCAGCCGTACGGCCGACTCGCGCGAGCCGTCGCGCAGCACGGCCACCGTGATGCGGACCTCCTGCCGCTCAGGGTGCCCGGCGACCCACTTCGCCAGCTGCTTGTCGCTCAGCCCCTCCGGTACGGAGGCCTCCGCGGACGGCGGCAGCATCAGGCGCTCGACGGTCAGCGCGCACCCGACGACGGCGTCGGGCCAGGCGATGGTGCCCAGGAACTTGTCGAGCGGGGTCCCGGAGGGGACGGTGTCCTGCTCGATCGGGGTGAGGGAGCTCTTTCCGGCGTCGTCCTGGTCGAGGCCGAGCTGCGAGGCCAGGCGCGGCTCCTGCTTCTTGAGCCGGGCGGTGTCGACCAGCGCGAACAGCCGCGCGGGCTTGTCCCAGCCGAGGCCTGCCGCGTACTCGTCGATCTCGAGACAGGCGCGGGTCAGCGGGCTGGCCGCCATGGGAGTGCCGGGGGAAGGCGAAACGTTGGACATGGACAACATCCTGCCTCCTTTCCGCCGCATACCGGGAACTGACCGGGGCCTGAGTAAGTTGCATGAATGGGCTCTACGATCGGGGGTCCGTTCAATACCAGTACTCAGCGACTTTCGAGGTGCGCACCTTGGCTTTCCAGATGCCGGACCGCGGCGGAGGCCCTTCCGGGCCACGGATGAGAGTCGGACGCCCCTCCCGGCGTGCACGTACTCTCCTTATGACTTTGGGCGTGCTGGCCGTCCTGGGCATGCTCTTCATCATGTTCGCCGGTTTCTGGACGGACTGGCTCTGGTTCCGCTCCGTGAAGTACTCCACGGTCTTCACCACCACGCTGTGGACCAAGATCGGCCTCTTCGCCGTCTTCGGCCTGCTGATGACGGGTGCGGTCGGGCTGAACATCTGGCTGGCGCACCGGCTGCGGCCGCCGCTCAGCGCGATGTCGATGGAGCAGCAGAGCCTCGACCGCTACCGGATGAGCATCGCCCCGTACAAGAAGTGGCTGCTCCTGGGCATCTCGGTGCTCGTCGGCCTGATCGCCGGAGCCTCGGCGGCGGGTCAGTGGAAGACCTGGCTCATGTACGTGAACGGGGTGCCCTTCGGCACGAAGGACCCCCAGTTCCACATGGACGTGTCCTTCTACACCTTCGACCTGCCCTGGTACCGCTTCCTGCTCGGCTTCGGCTTCGCCGCCGTGGTCCTGTCGGTGATCGCCGCGACCGTCGTGCACTACCTCTACGGCGGACTGCGCGTGACCAGCCCGGGCGCCCGGGCCACCGCCGCCGCGACCGGGCACCTCTCGGTGCTGCTCGGTCTCTTCGTGACGCTCAAGGCGGTCGCGTACTGGCTCGACCGCTACGGGCTCGCCGTGAAGTCCAGCGACTTCAAGGCCGCTGACAACTGGACCGGCCTGCGCTACGTCGACGCCAACGCCTACCTGCCGGCGAAGACGATCCTCGTGGCCATCGCCGCGATCTGCGCCGTGCTGTTCTTCGCGACGCTGTGGCGCCGCACCTGGCAGCTGCCGGTGATCGGCTTCGGCCTGATGGTGCTCTCCGCGATCCTGATCGGCGGGCTCTACCCGGCGATCGTGCAGAAGTTCCAGGTCCAGCCGAACGAGCAGGCCAAGGAATCCCCGTACGTCCAGAAGAACATCAAGGCGACGCGTGACGCCTACGGGATCGCCGGCTCCGAGGTCGCCGACTATCCGGGGTCCCCGCAGACGGAGGACCTGACCAAGGTGCGGTCGATGGCCGACACCACGGCCAGCATCCGGCTCCTCGACCCCAACATCGTCTCGCCGGCCTTCCAGCAGCTCCAGCAGGTCAAGGGCTACTACGCGTTCCCGTCCACGCTCGCCGTCGACCGGTACAGCGGCCAGGACACGGTGATCGGGCTGCGCGAGCTGAACATCGGCGGCATCCCGAAGAACAACTGGATCAACGACCACTTCAAGTACACGCACGGCTACGGCGTGGTCGCGGCCAAGGGCACCACGGTCGGGAACCAGGGCGCCCCCGACTTCACCCAGTCCGACCTCCCCTCCAAGGGGATGTTCGGCACGGACTTCGAGCAGCGCATCTACTACGGCGAGCAGACGAAGCAGTACTCGATCGTCGGCGGTCCGCAGAAGGAGCTCGACTACTCCGACGACAAGGGCGAGAAGGAGACCAGCTACCAGGGCAACTCCGGCGTCAACCTGGACAACCCGGTCAACCGGGCCGCCTACGCGCTGACCTTCAGCGAGCCGCAGATCCTCTACTCGGGCGCCATCGGCGACGGCTCGCGGATCCTCTACAACCGCACGCCCAAGGATCGCGTCGAGGCCGTCGCGCCGTGGCTGACGATCGACGGCGCGCCCTACCCGGCCGTGATCGACGGCCGGATCAAGTGGATCGTCGACGCGTACACGACGACCAACGGCTACCCGTACGCCTCGCGCACCACGCTGGGCCAGAGCACCGCGGACTCGCTGACCAACAGCCAGCGCGCGGTGGTCGCCCAGGAGAACCAGGTCAACTACATCCGCAACTCGGTGAAGGCCACCGTCGACGCCTACGACGGCTCGGTCGACCTGTACCAGTGGGACACCCAGGACCCGGTCCTGAAGACCTGGATGAAGGCGTTCCCGGGCACGGTGAAGCCCAAGAGCGAGATCGACAAGCCGCTCATGGACCACCTCCGCTACCCGCAGGACCTCTTCAAGGTCCAGCGCGAGCTGCTGACCCGGTACCACGTCACCGACCCGCAGACCTTCCTCAGCGGCAGTGAGGCCTGGGCCGTCCCGGACGACCCGACGACCAAGGCCGGCACGGCGGTTCCGCCGTACTACCTGTCGATGAAGATGCCGGGCCAGAAGGAGAAGGATCAGGTCTTCTCGCTCACGTCGACCTTCACGCCGAACGAGCGGCCCAACCTGAGCGCCTTCATGGCGGTCAACGCCGATCCGGGCACCCCGGACTACGGCAAGATCAGAATCCTGAAGATGCCGACCAGCAAGCCGCCGGACGGCCCCGGACAGGTGCAGAGCAAGTTCCAGTCCGAACCGAAGATCGCCGAGTCCATCCGCCTGCTGCGCGGTGGCGACTCCGAGATCGAGTACGGCAACCTGCTCGCGGTGCCGCTCGACGGCGGGATGCTCTACGTCGAGCCGGTCTACGTCCGCAGCTCCGGCCTGAAGTACCCGCTGCTGCGCAAGGTGCTGGTGACCTACGGCGGCCAGACGGCCTTCGAGGACACCCTTGAGAAGGCGCTGAACGTGGTCTTCGGAGCCGAGGCCCCGACCACGCCGGTGCCGCCGGCGCAGCCGCCGGGCGAGGGCACCGTCACGCCCCCGACCAACCAGGACCCGACGGTCAAGGCGGCCCTCGCCGACGCGCAGAAGGCCATCGAGGACGCCGAGAAGGCCCGGCAGTCCGGCGACTGGGCGGCCTACGGCAAGGCCCAGGACGAGATCAAGGCCGCGCTGAAGCGGGCGATCGAGGCCGAGGCGAAAGCCACGCCCCCTCCGTCGGGCGGCTGATGATCAATGCGTGAAGGCTCCGTCCCGCGTCGTGATACTGTGGTTTCACCGACGCGGGGTGGAGCAGCTCGGTAGCTCGCTGGGCTCATAACCCAGAGGTCGCAGGTTCAAATCCTGTCCCCGCTACTGAAAAACGAAGGCCCGGATCCATGGGATCCGGGCCTTCGTCATGTCCGGAGAGGACACGCGGTAGCTGGGGAGGGTGAGTTGGGGTAGGAGCGTGTTTGACTTACCCCACTGTGGGCATGTCGACAAAACGCTGTAGTGACCTCACTGACTGCGACATACCAGGTGTACGCGGGTAGCAGGTGATGCGACGATGGGATTTATGGGGGACAGGTCAACTCTGCTGGAGACAGGGCGGTTTGTGAGGGCGCAGGCCGAAGCGGGCACAGGAGCCAACGAGTCGGCACCGGTTGCCGACACGCAGACCGCACTGACCGACGCGGATTTCGCGCAGGAGATGTTCGCCGAGACCGACGCGGCGAGCGACGCCGAGCTGGAGGCCCGGCACCGGGTGGCCGCCGACAAGGGCGACCCCGGTGCCATGAGCGTGCTCGGCGCGCTGCTGCTGCGCCGCGGAGACCTGGACGGCGCCGAGCCGTACCTGCGCGGGGCCACCGCCGAGGGTGACCGCGCCGCCGCCAACAACCTGGGCGTCCTGCTGCTCCAGCGGGGCTATCCCGAGGAGGCCGCGGACTGGTGGCGGGTCGCCGCCGTGGCCGGGTCCGCGCCCGCCGCGCACGCCCTGGGCCGCCACTTCCGCGAGCGCGGGGACGAGCCGGCCGCCGAGTACTGGCTGCGCCAGGCGGCGGAATCCGGCCATGCGCTGGGCGCGTTCGGACTGGCCGACCTGCTGGAACACCGCGGGGACAAGGGCGTCGAGCGGTGGTTCCGCGCCGCCGCCGAACAGGGCCACCGCGAGGCCGCGTACCGACTGGCGCGACACCTGCGCAAGGGCGACCCCGCCGAGGCCGAGCAGTGGTACCGGCAGGCCGCCGCCCGCGGGCACCGGCGTGCCGCCCTGCACCTGGGCGCGCTGCTGGAGGCGCGCGGGGAGCTCAAGGAGGCCGGCCGCTGGTACCTGACCTCCGCCAAGCAGGGCGAGGCGCGGGCCGCGTGCGCGCTCGGCTTCCTGCTGCGCGACGCCGGCGACGAGGACAGCGCGGCCGCGTGGTGGCACCGGGCGGCGCAGGACGGCGACGGCAACGCCGCGAACGCCCTGGGTGCGCTGCACGCCGCACGGGGCGAGACCCAGACCGCCGAGCGCTGGTACCGGACCGCCATGGACGCGGGCGATCAAAACGGGGCGTACAACCTTGCTCTGCTGTGCGCCGCACAGGACCGGACCGCCCAGGCCGAGCAGTGGTACCGGCGCGCCGCCTACGCCGGACACCGCGAGGCGGCCAACGCGCTGGCCATCATGCTGCTCCAGGTCGGCGACGCGGCGGGCGCCGAACCGTGGTTCTCGAAGGCCGCCGAGGCGGGCAGCGTGGACGCCGCGTTCAACCTCGGGATCCTGTTCGCCAGCCGCGACGAGGACCGCACGGCGCTGAAGTGGTACGAGCGGGCCGCCTCGGCCGGACACACCGACGCGGCGCTCCAGGTCGGGATCGCCCTGGTGCGCGACGGGGAGGAGCGGGCCGCCGAGCGGCACCTGCGGTGTGCGGCGGGCGGCGGCAGCGCGGAGGCGGCGTTCCGCCTGGCCGCGCTGCTGGAGTCGCTCGCTCCGCCGCCGGAGCCGCCGGCGCTGGGCGAGCCGGTGGGCAGCGCCCCGCGCACCGAGAGCGAGGAGTGGTACGAGCGGGCCGCCGAGCTGGGGCACCGCCGGGCCCAGGTGCGTGTCGGCATGCTGGCTGCCGCCCGCGGCGACATGGAGGCCGCCGCCCGCTGGTACCGGGAGGCGGCCGAGGCAGGGTCGCGCAACGGCGCGTTCAACCTGGGGCTGCTGCTGGCCCGCGAGGGCAGCGAGCCGGAGGCCGCCCTGTGGTGGACCCGCGCCGCGGTGGCGGGCCACGGCCGCGCCGCCCTGCGCCTGGGCCTGCTGGCAGCCCGCCACGGCGATCTCGCGGAGGGTCAGAAGTGGTGCGCCCGCGCCATGGAACTGGGCCCGGCGGAGGTCTCGGAGCGTGCGGCCCGGCTGCGCGAGGCGCTGGCGGAGGAACTCTCGGCGTGACCGGGCGGCGTGACCCGGGCCGGCGGCGGGCCCGGGGCGCGCCGGCCCCGGGCCCGCACCCCGGTTAACCGATTTGCATCTGCCGGGGGCGTTCACGTAACGTTGGGTTCACCGACGCGGGGTGGAGCAGCTCGGTAGCTCGCTGGGCTCATAACCCAGAGGTCGCAGGTTCAAATCCTGTCCCCGCTACTGAAGACTCAGGGCCCGGATCCAATGGATCCGGGCCCTGAGTCGTTGCATGGGTCGTTTCCACCGGCGAAGCACCCTGGCACGCGGAACGGCCCGGACCCCGCAGGGTCCGGGCCGTTCCGCCGTCCGGGCTCAGGCGCCCGCGCAGTTCGGGCAGACGCCGCGGTAGGTGACCTCGGCCGCCGACACGACGAAGCCGAAGCGCTCCGAGTCCGGCAGGTCGGCCAGCGGGTTGCCCGTCGGGTGGACGTCCCGGATGGCGCCGCACCGGGCGCAGACCAGGTGCTGGTGGGGCCGGTGGGCGTTCGGGTCGTACCGCTTGGCGCGCCGGTCCGTGGCGACTTCCAGGACCTCGCCGAGGGAGACGAGCTCGCCCAGGGTGTTGTAGACGGTCGCGCGCGAGATCTCGGGCAGCTTGGCCACGGCTCGCGCGTGCACCTCGTCGGCCGTCAGGTGCACGTGGTCACCGTCGAGCACCTCGGCCACGACGCGCCGCTGTGCCGTCATGCGCCAGCCGCGTCCGCGAAGTCGTTCCAGCAGGTCACTCATGTACACCAGCCTAACAGTGAGGGGATTCGGTGTAACTCCCGAACCGGTGCGAACTTGGATGCTTGCTTGACTTGGACAAAGTCCATTGTAGGATCGAGTACGGCGAACGCCAAGGACAGGACGCAGTGATGACGCAGGAGGCGCACGTGACGCAGGGACCGCTCACCACGGAGGCCGGGGCGCCGGTGGCCGACAACCAGAACAGCGAGACGGCCGGTATCGGCGGCCCCGTTCTGGTCCAGGACCAGCTCCTGCTGGAGAAGCTCGCGCACTTCAACCGCGAGCGCATCCCGGAGCGCGTGGTGCACGCCCGTGGCGCCGGCGCGTACGGCACCTTCACGCTGACCCGTGACGTCTCGCAGTGGACGCGCGCGGCGTTCCTGTCCGAGGTCGGCAAGCAGACCGAGACCTTCCTTCGCTTCTCCACCGTCGCGGGCAGCCTGGGCAGCGCCGACGCGGTGCGCGACCCCCGCGGCTGGGCGCTGAAGTTCTACACCGAGGAGGGCAACTACGACCTCGTCGGCAACAACACCCCGGTGTTCTTCATCAAGGACGCCGTCAAGTTCCCCGACTTCATCCACACCCAGAAGCGCGACCCGTACACCGGCTCGCAGGAGGCGGACAACGTCTGGGACTTCTGGGGTCTGTCGCCCGAGTCCACCCACCAGGTGACCTGGCTGTTCGGCGACCGCGGCATCCCGGCGTCCTACCGCCACATGAACGGCTACGGCTCGCACACGTTCCAGTGGAACAACGAGGCCGGCGAGGTCTTCTGGGTCAAGTACCACTTCAAGACCGACCAGGGCATCAAGAACCTGACCCAGGCCGAGGCCAACCGGCTCGCCGGCGAGGACCCCGACAGCCACCAGCGCGACCTGCGCGAGGCCATCGAGCGCGGCGACTTCCCGACCTGGACCGTGCAGGTCCAGATCATGCCGGCGGCCGAGGCGGCGACCTACCGCTTCAACCCGTTCGACCTGACCAAGGTGTGGCCGCACGCGGACTACCCGCCGATCGAGATCGGCAAGCTGGAGCTCAACCGCAACCCGGAGAACGTCTTCGCCGAGGTCGAGCAGAGCATCTTCTCCCCGGCGCACTTCGTTCCCGGCATCGGCCCCTCCCCGGACAAGATGCTGCAGGGCCGCCTCTTCGGCTACGGCGACGCCCACCGCTACCGCGTCGGCATCAACGCCGACCACCTGCCGGTGAACCGTCCGCACGCCACCGAGGCGCGCACCAACTCCCGTGACGGCCACCTGTACGACGGCCGCCACAAGGGCGCGAAGAACTACGAGCCGAACAGCTTCGGCGGCCCGCACGAGACCGGCCGTCCGCTGTGGCAGCCGGTCCCGGTCACCGGCGGCACGGGCAACCACGCCGCCGCCGTGCACAGCGAGGACAACGACTTCGTCCAGGCCGGCAACCTCTACCGCCTCTACTCCGAGGACGAGAAGGCCCGCCTGATCGGGAACCTGTCCGGCTTCATCGCCAAGGTCTCCCGCGACGACATCGTCGAGCGCGCGATCGACAACTTCCGCCAGGCGGACGGCGACTTCGGCAAGCGGCTCGACGCCGCGGTCCAGGCCCTTCGCGGCTGACGGGCACCGCCTGCCGTAGCAGGACGCCGGGACGCGGCCCACCGGAGGGCTGCGTCCCGGCGTCGTCTCACGCGGGCACGCTGCGCCGCGCGGGGACCCAGCAGCGGATGACGTCGCGCACGGACACGATGCCCACCGGTCCGCCGTGCTCCAGGACGATCAGATGCCGGAAACCGCCGTGCGCCATCGCCTCGGCGGCTTCCTGCAGCGTGGCGCCGGGGGTGCAGAAGACGACGTTGTTGGTGGTGTGCGCGCCCACGGACTCCCGGTCGGGATCGTGGCCGGCGCCGATGGAGTTGAGTATGTCGCGCTCGGTCAAGATGCCGATTCCGCTGTGGTCGGGGTCGAGGACGACGGCCGCGCCGACGCGCCGGCCGGACATCAGGCAGGCCGCCTGCCGGAGGGTGTGTGCGGGTCCGAGGGTGAGGATCACGGTGCTCATTGCGTCACGGACGAGCATGAAAGAGCCACCTCCTGGGGTGAGTCCCCCCGCTCGGGTGGGTGCGCAGCGCGAAGCCGCCTCCAGTGAAAGGCTTCACAAGGGCACAAGCGGGGGGATCCTCAGATTCCCACGGACCGGGAGGGCCAGCAAGAAGGCGTACGAAAGGAGCGCGCCCGGCACGCCCGGCGCGCACCGCGCGTCAGGCGCGCACCGCGGTCAGGCGCGCGGGCGGAGCAGGCCCAGCATCTCCTCGTGGAGCAGGCCGTTGGACGCCGCCGCGTTCCCGCCGTGCACGCCGTCGACCCCGTCCAGGCTGGTGAAGCGGCCGCCCGCCTCCTGGACCACCACGGCGATGGCCGCCATGTCCCACAGGCTCAGCTCCGGCTCGGCGCACAGGTCCAGGGAGCCCTCCGCGACCATCATGTACGGCCAGAAGTCGCCGTAGCCGCGGGTGCGCCAGCACGCCCGCGTCAGGTCCAGGAAACCGGGCAGCCGCCCCTGCTCCTCCCAGCCGCTCAGCGAGGAGTACGCGAACGAGGCGTCGCCCAGCCCGGCCACCCCGGACACACCGATCCGGGTGGTCTCGCCGAGCGCGCCGCCCGAGTACGCCCCACCGCCCTGCGACGCCCACCAGCGGCGGCCCAGCGCCGGCGCGGACACCACGCCGACCACAGGGCGGAACACGCCGTCCTCGCCCTCCGCCGTCAGCGAGATCAGGGTCGCCCAGACGGGCACCCCGCGCACGTAGTTCTTCGTGCCGTCGATCGGGTCCACGACCCAGCGGCGCGGGCCGCTGCCCTTGAGTCCGTACTCCTCGCCCAGGATGGCGTCGTCGGGCCGGGCCGCCGTGATGCCGGCCCGGACGACCTCCTCCGCGGCCTTGTCCGCCTCGCTCACCGGGGTCATGTCCGGCTTCGTCTCGACCTTGAGGTCGAGGGCGCGGAACCGTTCCATCGTGGTGGCGTCCGCCGCGTCGGCGAGTTCGAGGGCGAGGCGCAGGTCATCGTCATACTCGGGCATGCCCGAACAGTATCGGGGCTGCCGGACCGCGGCCAGCGACGTCCGCAGTACGGCCGGACGGGCCCCCTTGACAGCGCAGGCGCCCTTGACAGGGCCTGGCGCCCCGTCAACTCTGGCCGGAGAGCCGAGCGGGGAGGCGCGGATGCCGGCAGCCCGGGATTCCTTGCTGGACGCGGCGGCAGCGGCGCTCGCGGCGCGCCCCTGGCCCGATGTCCGGATGGTCGACGTGGCCGCCGCGGCCGGGGTGTCGCGGCAGACCCTCTACAACGAGTTCGGCGGCAAGGCGGGTCTGGGGCGCGCCCTGGTGCGGCGCGCGGCCGACCGGTATCTGGAAGGGGTGGACCAGGCCCTGTCCACCCCGGTCCGGGCCCCCGAGCGGCTCGCCGCGCTCGCGGAGTGGACCGTACGGGCGGCCCGCGCGCACCCCCTCGTACGGGCCCTGCTCACCGGCAGCTGGGGGCCGGGCCTGCCCGCCGCGGGCCGGCGCGAACCGGGGCCCGGTGAGCTCGCCCGGGCCGTGCGCGACCGGGCGGCCGCCGCGCTCACGCCGGGGGAGGGCCCCCAGCGGTGCGAGCTGGCGGTACGGCTCGCCCTCTCCTACGTGATCGCCCCGGGGGAGGAGCCGGGGCCGGGGGAGCTGATCGGACTGCTCAGTGCGCCGAGCCCGACAGCTGGAGCCCGATGACCCCCAGGATGACCAGCGTGATCGAGACGAGTTTGAGGGTGGAGACCAGGTCGCCGAGGAAGACCATGCCGTAGATCGCCGTGCCGGCCGCGCCGATGCCCGTCCAGACCGCGTAGGCCGGACCCACGTCCAGCTTCTTCAGGGCCAGTGTCAGCAGCCCGAAGCTGCCGAGCGCGAAGCACGCGAAGGCGACGGTCGGCCACAGCCGGGTGAATCCGTGGGAGAGCTTGAGGCAGACCGCGAAACCGGTCTCCAGGAGTCCCGCGACCACGACCAGCAGCCACGCCATGGCGAATGCCTCCCCGCGTCATGTGACATCACGTCACTTGGTGCGATTATGCACTTGTCCAGACAGACCCCCCGACAAACACGGCTTACCCGCCGGGTCGGTCAGTCGCCCTCGCGGCGCTCCCGCGTCTGCAGCAGGCGCCGCAGCGAATACAGCCGCGCCGGATCCGCGTGGCCGTCCTCCACCCACTTGTCGAGCGCGCAGTCCTGCTCGTCGTGGCTGCACGCGCGCGGACACTCCTCCGTACCGGGCACCAGGTCCGGGAAGGCCAGGATCACCCGGGACGGGTCCACGTGGTGCAGGCCGAAGGAGCGCACTCCCGGGGTGTCGATGACCCAGCCGTCGCCCGAGGGCAGCGGCAGCGCCAGCGCGGAGGTGGTCGTGTGCCGGCCGCGGCCGGTCACCGCGTTCACGTGCCCGGTGGCGCGCTGGCGGCCCTCGGCGACCAGCGAGTTCACCAGGGTGGTCTTGCCGACGCCGGAGTGGCCGACGAAGGCGGTGATCCGGCCGGTCAGGCGCTCGCGCACCCGGTCGGCCGCGCCCCCCGCGGCCAGTTCCTCACGGTTGGTCACCACGTAGTTCAGGCCGAATGTGGAGTAGATCTCCAGGATCTTGTCCGCCGAGGTCAGGTCCGACTTGGTGAGCACCAGCAGCGGCTCCAGCCCGGCGTCGTACGCCGCCACCAGGCAGCGGTCGATCATCCGGGGCCGCGGCTCCGGATCGGCCAGGGCCGTGACGATCGCCAGCTGGTCGGCGTTGGCGACGACCACCCGTTCGTACGGGTCGTCGTCGTCCGCGGTGCGCCGCAGGACCGACTTGCGCTCCTCGATCCGCACGATCCGGGCCAGGGTGTCCTTCTTGCCGGACAGGTCACCGACGATCCAGACCCGGTCGCCCACGACCGCTGCCTTGCGGCCCAGCTCCCGGGACTTCATCGCGGTGATCGTGCGGCCGTCGACCAGGCAGGTCAGCCGGCCGCGGTCGACGGTCAGGACGAAACCCTCGGAGGCGTCCTCGTGCTTGGGCCGGATGTTCGTCCGCGGCCGGTTGCCCTTGGGGTTCGGGCGCTGGCGGATGTCGTCCTCGTCGGTGTTCTTGCCGTACCTGCGCATGACGGGCCCTACGCTCCCGCACCCGCTTCGGGTCCCGCGTCCCCGGCCAGCATGTCCGCCCACATCCTCGGGAAGTCCGGCAGGGTCTTCGCGGTCGTGGCCACGTTCTCGATCTGCACGCCCTCCACCGCCAGGCCGATCACCGCGCCCGCGGTCGCCATCCGGTGGTCCTCGTAGGTGTGGAACACCCCGCCGTGCATCCGGCGGGGCCGGATGCGCAGGCCGTCCTCGGTCTCGGTGACATCGCCGCCGAGCGCGTTGATCTCCTTGGTCAGCGCGGCCAGCCGGTCCGTCTCGTGCAGCCGCAGATGCGCGACACCGCGCAGCACCGACTCGGAGTCGGCCAGGGCCGCCACGGCCGCGATGCCGGGGGTGAGCTCGCCGACCTCGCTCAGGTCCACGTCGATGCCGTGGATCTTGCCGGTACCGGTGAAGACCAGCCCCGCGTCCGTCAGTTCGCAGGACCCGCCCATCTCCGTGAAGATCCGGCGCAGCGCGTCTCCGGGCTGCGTGGTGCGGCGCGGCCAGTCCGGGACGGTGACCGTGCCGCCGGTGATCAGGGCCGCGGCCAGGAACGGCTGGGCGTTGGACAGGTCCGGCTCCACGACCATGTCGCGGCCCAGCAGGGCGCCCGGGGCGACCCGCCACACGTCCTTCTCGCCGCCGGCCTCGGGGGTGTCCACCTGGGCGCCCGCCGCGCGCAGCATCTCCACCGTCATCCGGATGTGCGGCATCGACGGCAGGTTGCCGCCCACGTGCCGTACCTCGACGCCCTGGTTGAAACGGGGGGCGGAGAGCAGCAGGGCGGAGACGAACTGCGAGGAGTTGCTGGCGTCGATCTCGACCGTGCCGCCCTCCAGCGCCCCGCCGCCCTGGACGGTCATGGGCAGCGCGCCGCGGCCGTCGTCGTCGATGCGGGCGCCGAGCGCGCGCAGGGCGGTGATGACCTGGCCGAGCGGGCGCTCGTAGGAGCGCGGGTCGCCGTCGAAGCGGATGTCCCCGTCGGCGAGGGTGGCGACGGGCGGCAGGAAGCGCATGACCGTGCCGGCGTTGCCGACGTCGACCGTCGTCGGGCCGTGCAGGGCCGCCGGGATGACCCGCCAGGCCTCGCCGCTCGCGGCGGCGCCCGCGGAGCTGGAGGAGACGGTCTCCTCGATGCCCACGCCCATCGCGCGCAGCGCGTCCGACATCAGCTGGGAGTCGCGCGAGCGCAGCGGGCGGCGCACCCAGCCCGGCTCGGAGGCGAGCGCGGCGAGCACGAGGGCGCGGTTGGTGACCGATTTGGACCCCGGCACCGTGACGGTGGCGTGGACGGTCCCATCGGCGAGCGGAGCGGGCCAGAGGGCAGGGGCGGGGGTCTCGGTCATGGCCCCCACTTTAGTGGCTTCCTCCGGACCCGGATCTTGATCGCCGTCCGGTCTCAGAAGGTGGTCACAGGCCGAGCAGCCAGCGGCCGCCGCCGATCAGCGAGCAGAGCGCGACCACGTGGAAGAAGAGCAGCCACACCACGGGGTGCAAGTGGGTGAGGCGCCCCAGCTGGTCGGCGTCGGAATCGGGCGCCCCGCCGTTCCTCCGCTTGGCGCCCAGCTCGAAGACCGGCCAGACTCCGCCGAGCAGCAGGAACCACACGACGAGGTAGGCGAAACCCGCCTGCACCTCGGCCGGGGTCAGCCAGGACACCAGCAGGAAGGTTCCGCCGGTCAGGATCACCGTCAGCGCCCCGTAGGCGTTCCGGATCATCACGAGCATGGCCACCAGCAGGGCCGTGGCCGCCCACAGGAGCAGCGTGATCCGGTGCGCCGACAGCAGGGCCGCCCCGCCGAGCCCGAGCAGCGAGGGCGCGGTGTACCCGCCGGCCGCGGTCAGGATCATCCCCAGGCCCGTCGGCTTGCCCCGGCTGACGGTGACCCCGCTGGTGTCGGAGTGCAGCCGTATCCCGCTCAGCCGCCGCCCGGTGAGCAGCGCCAGCAGGCCGTGCCCGCCCTCGTGCGCGATGGTGATGGCGTTGCGCGACATCCGCCACAGCGGGCGGGGCCCCACGGCGGCCAGCGCCACCAGACCGGTCGCGATCACCAGCCACTGGTCCGGTGCGGTCTGTATGCCCGTGAGCCGGTCCCACAGGCCGGCCGTCGTGCTGCTGTCCATGAGGTGGCGGACTCCTTGCGGTGGTGTGCGGGGGACATGGCAGTGTGACAGCCATGTGCGGACGGTATGCAGCCAGTCGTGGACCGCAGGACCTCGTGGAGGCCTTCGGCATCGAGAAGTGGGAGCCGGAGGAGGCCCTGGCACCCGACTTCAACGTGGCGCCGACCAAGGAGGTCCACGTCGTCCTCGACCGCCCCCTGAAGGACGCTCCGGATCCGCGTCCGGTTCGCCAGCTGCGCGTCCTGAAATGGGGCCTGGTCCCCTCCTGGGCCAAGAACCCCGACGGCGCCGCCCGGATGGTCAATGCCCGGTCGGAGACCCTGCACGAGAAGCCGTCCTTCCGCCGGGCCTTCGCGCAGCGCCGCTGCATCATCCCCGCCGACGGGTACTACGAGTGGGTCACCGCCCACGACGAGCGGCAGCTGGAGGTGGAGGGGAAGAAGAAGCGGGCCCGCAAGCAGCCCTACTTCGTGCTCCCCTCGGACGGCTCCCCGTTCGCCATGGCCGGCATATACGAGTTCTGGCGCGACCGGACCCTGCCCGTCGAGCACCCCCTCGCCTGGTGGGCGACCTGCTCGGTGATCACCACCGAGGCCGAGACCGGGCCGCTGGGGGTCGCCCCCGGCGAAGGACCGCGCTCGCTGGCCGACATCCACCCGCGGATGCCGCTGATGCTCACCCCCGACCGCTGGGACGCCTGGCTGGACCCCGCGAACACCGACACCGAAGGCTCCCTGCGGGAGCTGCTCGCGCCCCCGCCGGGCGGCCTGATGCGGGCCTACCCGGTGTCCACCGCCGTGAGCAACGTACGCAACAACGGGCCCGAGCTGCTGACGGAGCTGGCCGCGCCGGAGGAGGGCACCCTGTTCTAGGGTCTGTATCGAGTTGCCCCGTGGAGCAAGGAGCGGCGTCCGGTGCGTGCCTGGCGTTGCGACGGGGCGAACGCTGCCTGGCGCGGCACTGGCGCTGTGGCCGCAGAGGTTCACCGGGTCGCGGCGCCGGCGCCAGCGGGCGGGGGCGGCACGATGGGCGTATGACCACGCGTACCGAGAGTGTCGATACCCCGGCGGGCGAGGCCCGCGTCACCTGGCACACCGCACCCCGTGCGCGGCTCGTCCTCGCCGTGAGCCACGGCGCAGGCGGCGGCATCGAGGCCCGGGACCTCCAGGCTCTGGCCGCCGCCCTGCCCGCGCGCGGGATCACGGTGGCGCTCGTCGAACAGCCCTGGCGGGTCGCCGGGAAGAAGGTCGCCGCCGCGCCCAAGGTGCTGGACGCGGGCTGGCGCGGGCTGTGGCCGGCGCTCACCCGGCCAGGGCTGCCGGTCGTCGCCGGCGGGCGCAGCGCCGGGGCCCGCGTGGCCTGCCGCACCGCCGGGGAACTGGGCGCCGCCGGGGTGCTGGCCCTGGCCTTCCCGCTGCACCCGCCGGGCCGGCCCGAGAAGTCCCGGGCCGAGGAGCTCACCGGGGTCGGGCGGCCCACCCTCGTGCTCCAGGGCGGCCGGGACCCCTTCGGCCGCCCCGACGAGTTCCCGGCGCCGACCGGCCGGCACCCGTACGAGCTCGTCGAGGTGGCCCACGGCGATCACGGCTTCGCGGTGCCGAAGAAGGCCGGCACCACCCAGGAGGAGGCATTGCGGAAGATCACCGAGGCGGTCGGCGAGTGGCTCGCGCGGCTCCCCGCGTGACACCGGCCACACCCGCCCCGTGCCGGCCCGGGAAAGGCCGGGAACCCGTGGCGCAGCGGGAATGCGCCGCCTTGTCCCTCTGTTGTCCCGGATGTCGGTACACACGCAACGTCGGAGGAGAGGGAGCGAATGACCCAGGTCATCAGCCAGAACCGTTCGCAGGCCGCTGACCTGGACTGGACGGTGCTGCCCGCTCCCCAGCGCAGCCCGCTTCGGGCGGCGGGGGGCAGGGAAGGTCGACTATTCTCCGATTCGAGCGGATCCGCTTTCGGAGCCGCCACGCAGTCGGAGGAGGTGGGTCCTGTCGCTGGGACCGACGAAGGCCACGCGGAGGAGACGACCCTGGAGCGCAACGCGCGCTTCGAACGGGACGCCCTCGGCTACCTCGACCAGATGTACTCGGCCGCGCTGCGCATGACGCGCAATCCGGCCGACGCCGAGGACCTGGTCCAGGAGACGTACGCGAAGGCGTACGCGTCCTTCCACCAGTTCCGCGAAGGCACCAACCTGAAGGCGTGGCTGTACCGCATTCTGACCAACACGTTCATCAACTCCTACCGCAAGAAGCAGCGCGAGCCCCAGCGCAGTGCCGCGGAGGAGATCGAGGACTGGCAGCTGGCGCGTGCCGAGTCGCACATGTCGACCGGACTGCGGTCGGCCGAGTCGCAGGCGCTCGACCATCTGCCCGACTCGGATGTGAAGGAAGCCCTGCAGGCCATTCCGGAAGAGTTCCGTATCGCGGTCTATCTTGCCGACGTAGAGGGCTTTGCGTACAAGGAGATCGCGGACATCATGGGTACACCCATCGGAACGGTCATGTCGCGACTGCACCGTGGCCGCCGTCAACTCCGCGGAATGCTGGAGGACTACGCCCGTGAGCGCGGGCTGGTCCCCGCGGGTGCGGGCGAGGCGAACGACCGGAAAGGCTCGGGCTCATGAGTTGCGGAGAGCCGCACGAGACAGAGTGCTCTGAGGTCCTGGACCACCTGTACGAGTTCCTCGACCATGAGATGCCCGACAGCGACTGCACGAAGTTCGAGACCCACTTCGGCGAGTGCAATCCCTGTCTGGAGAAGTACGGGCTGGAACAGGCCGTGAAGAAGCTGGTCAAGCGCTGCTGCGGGTCGGACGACGTGCCGACCGACCTGCGGTCGAAGGTGATGGGCCGGATCGAGCTGATCCGGTCGGGTCAGGCGGTGCCCGACCACGACGTCACCGCCGACAACCCCGCTCCCGGCTGACCGCTCCGGTAACAGTCGAACAGCTGAACAACCGCCCCCGGACCATCAGTTCATTCACCCGAATGTGCTAATCCGGGGGCGTCCGCATGGCGCAATACGAAAATGTGGCCCGCCCCGCTCGGGGCCCCACCTATTCTCCCCAATCGGTACCCGTCGGATTCGGTACCCGGCTTGCCCGGCCCAGGGGAGGAGAGCGCCATGCGGGATCTTCCGCCGACCGCGCGCGGATTCGTCCTCTGCGCCGTCCTGGCGGCGCTCGCCTGCACCGCCCCGGCCCTCACGTATTCCGCCACCTCCCGGCCGGCCGTGATCCTGCTCGCCGGGCTCTACCTCGGCTGCGAGCTGGTGAAGAGCTGTCCGCTGCCGGGCCGGCGAGTGCCCGAGGGCATCGGCTCCTTCTTCCCCGTGGTGCTCGCCGCCGTCTTCCTGCTGCCGCCCGCGGCAGCCGCGCTCGTGGCGCTGCCCGGGGCCTTCGCCGCCCCCGTGGTCCAGCGGTCCGCCCTGGTGCGGCGGGTGTGGCACGGCGCCCAGCAGTCCGTAGGCGCCTGGGTCGCGGGGCAGGTGTTCGGGCTGCTCGCCGGCCCGGCCGCGCTCGGCGCAGGGCCGTCCACCGGGTCGGGAGCCGGCGCGGGGCCCTCCGCGTGGCCGGCCGACCTCCCCTACGCGCTGCTCCCCGCGACGGCGGCGGCCGCCGCCTTCTGCCTGGTGGTCACCGCGCTCGACGGGGCCATCCTGGCCGCCGCCGAACGCAGGCCCGCCGCCGCCCGGCACGGCCTGCTCCCCCACTCCCTCGCCCCGCACTGCGTCCACGGCCTCGCCGGCCTGATGATGGCCGTCATGTGGCGCAGCCCCTACGGGGTCCCGGCCGCGCTGCTCGTCCTGCTGCCGATGTACGTCTCCTGCTGGGTCTTCGCCCAGTACCACCGCGAGCGCGCCGCCCACCAGGCCACCGTCCGCGCCCTCGTCCAGGCCGTCGACATCAAGGACCGCTACACGCGCGGCCACAGCGAACGGGTCGGCCAGGCCTCCACGATGATCGCCCGCGAGCTGGGGATGGCCGAGGACCGGCTGGAAGTGGTGCGCATCGCCGGCATCCTGCACGACGTCGGCAAACTCGGCGTCCCGACCCGGCTGCTGCGCAAGGACGGCCCCCTGACCCCGCAGGAACGCCGGATCATCGAGCTGCACCCCGAGTACGGGCACGAGATGGTGCGCGGCATCGGCTTCCTGGGAGAGGCCCGGTCCGCGATCCTGCACCACCACGAACGGGTCGACGGCTCCGGCTACCCGTACGGGCTGACCGGCGAGCAGATCCCGGTGGTGGCCCGGGTGGTGGCGGTCGCCGACGCCTTCGACGCGATGACCTCGACCCGCTCGTACAGCCGGGCCCGGCCGGTGTCCACCGCCCTCGCCGAGCTGGACCGGTGCGCGGGCGCCCAGTTCGATCCGGCGATGGTACGGGCCCTCACCGACGCCATCGGCCGGCACGGCTGGCATCCGGTGGTCACCTCCGACGACGACCTCCAGGTGATCAGCGAGAATGCCCCCGCCAGGGCGGCGGGCGCCGGGACACCGGGGCCGGCGGTACCCCCGGGCCGGGGCCCGTCCGCGCCGCATCCGCCCCCCGACAGGGGCCGGGCGGCTCCCGGCGCGGCAGACGGAAACGGCGGCCTCCTGCCCGAGGGGGCCCGCACCGCCCGCACCGCCCGACCGGCCGCGCGGACGGCGCTGCGCGTCCTGCCCGCGCAGGACGCGGCGCCCGCCGGCGCCGACGGCCCCGGGAGCCAGGCCCCGCCCGCCGACGGACGGCGCGGTCAGGGCGCGGACGGTGCCGGGGCCGGCGGATGAGGGCCGCAGCCGTGTGGACGGTGCGGGGGGCCGCTGCCGGGCTCACCGCCGTCGCCCTCGCCCACACCCTGTGGCACGGGCTGGCCGAGCCCGGCGCCGCCCTGGCCTTCGGCACCCTGGTCGCCGTCGGCGAGCTCGCCCGCAGGGACCGGCCGGACGCCCCCGAGCAGCAGCCCGCGCCGCTCGGCTCGGCCGGGGCCCTCGCCTACGCCCTCCTCGGCCAGAACGCCGGCCAGCCGACCCACCACGGCGTGCTGGAGATCGTCGCCGTCGTCGTCGCGGCCGCCCTCGCGGGGATCGTCCCGCACGTCGCCCGCGGCCGCGGGCCCGCCCTGGACCACCTGGCCCGCCGGGCGCTCACCGTCGTGTTCGCCGCGGCCTGCTTCCAACCGCTGTACAACTCCGGCCGGCTGGGGGAGCGGGTGGGCCAGGGCCCGTACCTCGTCGTCTTCCTGCTGCTCCTGCTGGGCCTCACCGCCCTGTGCGACGCCGTCCTCGCCGCGGCCCTCGCCAGGGCCCGCACGGGCTCGCCGTACGGGCCCCTGCTGCGCGACGGGCTGCGCGCCCAGCTCGGCATCGGCTCGGCGGTCTGCGCCACCGGCGTCGTCATGGCGCTCGGCGCGGCCGTCGCGGGCCTGTGGGCCGTCCCCGTCCTCAGCGTGCCGCTGCTGCTGACCCAGCTGTCCTTCCACCAGATCACCGCGATCCGCACCACCTTCCGCCAGACCATCACCTCGCTGGCCCGGGCCACCGAGATCGCCGGATACACGCGGCCGGGCCACGCCCGCCGGGTCGCGGCGCTGAGCTGCGCCGTCGGCCGTGAGCTGGGTCTGTCCGAGCGGGAGCTCACGGTGCTGGAGTACGCCGCCCTGATGCACGACATCGGCCAGCTCTCCCTGGTCGACCCGGTGCCGGACGGGGCCACCGCCGAGCTGCCCGCCGCAGAAGCCCGCCGGATCGCCGGGCTGGGCGGGGAGGTGGCCCGGCAGACCGGGGTGCCCGCCGAGGTCGCCGTGGTGGTGGAACGGCAGGCGGAACCGTACCGGGAGCAGCCCGCGCTGGCCCGGATCGTGCGCGCGGTGAACGCCTACGACGACCTGGTGGGCGGCAACCGTCACCCGGGCGGCTCACTGGCCGCCCTGGAGCAGCTCCGCCTGGGCACCGGGAAGGATTACCAGCCGGAGGTCGTGGAATGCCTGGCGAGGGTTCTGGCCAGGGGCGGACGTGGCAGAGTGGTGCCCGTCCCACCTGGGTAACCCATGGGTAATGAGCGGCCGTCCGAGTGGGCATGGTTGGATGCCAGTAAGAGTGTCCGCAAGGCTGCACCGTAGTCCCAGCCACCGCTGGGAGGTGCCCCCAGGCAGGCGGGAATCGTGAGGATCTTCGGGAAGGTACGGCATCGGCCCTCCGCCTCGTGGCGGCAGGCCACCGACCGCGCGTTCACGCTGATCGGCGACGGGCGGTACGAGGACGCGGGCGCGCTGCTGACCAGAGCCGCCGACCTGGAGCCGTGGCTCTCCGAGTCCTGGTTCAACCTGGCCCTGCTGCACAAGTTCCGGCACGACTGGGAGCAGGCGCGGGCCGCCGGGCTGCGCGCCGTGGCCCTGCTGGACCGCGAGACCGGGGCCCCCGACTGGTGGAACGTCGGGATCGCCGCCACCGCGCTCCAGGACTGGCCGCTGGCCCGGCGGGCCTGGCAGGCGTACGGGCTGAAGGTGCCCGGAGACCCCCACGGAGCGAACGGCACCGGGGGGAACGGCGAGCCGGTCGGCATGGAGCTCGGCAGCGCCGCCGTGCGGCTCTCGCCCGAGGGCGAGGCCGAGGTGGTCTGGGGCCGGCGACTGGACCCGGCCCGCATGGAGGTCCTGTCGATCCCGCTGCCCTCCTCGGGACGGCGCTGGGGCGAGGTCGTCCTCCACGACGGTGTCCCGCACGGCGAGCGGGTGACCGCGGCCGGACCCTCGTACCCGGTGTTCGACGAGATCGAACTGTGGGCGCCGTCGCCGGTGCCGACCTGGGTGGTGCTGCTGGAGGCGGCCACCGAGGCGGACCGCGACGCGTTGGAGCAGCTGGCCTCGGACGCGGGCTTCGCCGCCGAGGACTGGTCCTCCTCGGTGCGGCTGCTGTGCCGGACCTGCTCGGAGAGCGAGATGCCGAGCGACGAGGGCGACGGGGAGCACCTGGACCCGCACGACCACAGCGAGCCGGGACACCCCGGACCGCTGGGGCACCGCACGGCCGGCTCCGGCTCCCTGTGGGTGCCCGAGCGCGAATGCGGTATCGCGGCACCGGCCGGACTCGTGCGCGGACTCCTCGACGGCTGGGTCGCCGACAGCCCGGACAGCCGCGAGTGGCGGGATCTCGAAGAAGTCTGCTGAACCGGGGCCGTAGGCTGTACGGGCACATCGGTGGCCATCGGCGACCACCGGTGACCGGGACTTACGGAAGGCGTACGGCGGACATGGCGCAGCAGGAGAACCAGGTTGTCGATGGTGGCGAGGTCGTGAACGACGGGTACGTCGTGGACACCGAGGACTGTGAGGCGCGCGAGCTGGCCCACCGGGAGCGCGGCACCGCCCGCCCGATCACGGTCGTCGGCAATCCGGTCCTGCACAGCGAGTGCAAGGACGTCACCGAGTTCGGCGACGAGCTGGCCCGGCTGATCGACGACATGTTCGCCAGCCAGAAGGCGGCCGAGGGCGTGGGCCTGGCCGCGAACCAGATCGGCGTGGACGCCAAGGTCTTCGTCTACGACTGCCCGGACGACGAGGGCGTGCGCCACACCGGTGTCGTGGTCAACCCCAGGCTCGTCGAGCTGCCGGCGGGCTCGCGGGTGCTGGACGACTCCAACGAGGGCTGCCTGTCCGTCCCGACGGCGTACGCCTCGCTCGCCCGCCCGGACTACGCCGAGGTCGAGGGCCAGGACGCCCAGGGCAACCCGATCAAGGTCCGCGGCACCGGCTACTTCGCCCGCTGCCTGCAGCACGAGACCGACCACCTGTACGGCTACCTGTACATCGACCGGCTCTCGAAGCGGGACCGCAAGGACGCCCTGCGCCAGATGGCGGAGGGCACCCCGCGCTACGAGACCGTCCCGAACGCCTAGTCCTAGGCGGCCTGCGGGCCCCGGAAGGCACGCCGGAAGGCGTTCGGCGTGGTGCCCAGGGTTCGCAGGAAGTGGTGGCGCAGCGCGGCCGCGTTGCCGAAGCCGCAGCGGCCGGCGATAGCGTCGACCGTGTCGTCGGTGGACTCCAGCAACTCCTGCGCCAGCAGCACCCGCTGGCGCAGGACCCACTTGTACGGGGTGGTGCCGGTTTCCTGGAGGAAGCGGCGGGCGAACGTCCGCGGTGACATGTGCGCGCGCTCCGCGAGCTGCTCGACGGTGATCTCCTCCTCCAGGTGGCGGGCCATCCACTCGATCACCTCGCCCACCGTGTCGCAGGACGTGCGCGGCAGCGGCCGCTGGATGTACTGCGCCTGTCCGCCGTCCCGGTGGGGCGGTACGACCATCCGCCGCGCGACGGCGTTGGCCACCTCCGCGCCGTGCTCCTGGCGGACCACGTGCAGGCAGGCGTCGATGCCCGAGGCGGTGCCGGCCGAGGTGATCACCGGGCCCTCGTCGACGTAGAGCACGTCCGGGTCGACCAGCGCCCGCGGGAAGCGCCGCGCCAGGGCCGGGGCGTGCATCCAGTGCGTGGTGCAGCGCCGGCCGTCCAGCAGACCCGCCTCGCCGAGCACGTAGGCCCCGCTGCACACGCTGAGCACCCGCGCGCCGCGCTCCACCCCGCGGCGCAGCGCGGCCAGGAGCGGCTCCGGGAAACTGCGTTCTGAAGCGTTGCGGAAGGCGGGTACGCAGATCAGGTCGGCGCTCTCCAGCCGCTCCAGCCCGTGGGCGGGGGTGAACGCGAAACCGGTCCCGGACATGGTCAGCGGGCCGTCCTGCGCCGCGCAGACGGCGTAGTCGTACACCGGCAGCCCGTGGTCGCTGCGGTCGATCCCGAAGACTTCGCAGAAGATCCCGAACTCGAAAGGGGCCACGTCGTCGAGGAGGGCCACGGCCACATCGGTCAGCATGGCTCCAGTGTGGCAGTAATTCGCTGTTTCATGACAGTCCTGCCACTGGCAGGGTTTCGTGAACGGAGTGACAGTGGATGCATGAACACGTTCCTGAGCTACCTCGCCGTCCTCGCCGCCGCCACCCTCCTGCTCGCCCCCAGCCTGTACGGGGCCCTGCGCGAGCGGCGGATCGAGCGGCAGCTGCGGGCCGCCCGGACTCGGCTCGTGTGGCTGCCGCGGCAGAAGGCGGGCGGCCTGCCGCCCACCCCGCGCCACCGGCACGGCCTCCGCTCCGCCGCCGCGCGCCGGGGACGCCTCGCCCACTGAGCCGCGCCGGCCTCCACCGCCCCGGAACGCGAAGAGCCGGGACGCGATCACTTCGCGTCCCGGCTCTCGGTGCACCTGCGTGAGGTGAAGGGACTAGGGCCTGTATCGAGTTGCCCCGCGGCGTCGCGGCGTTCGGCACGCACCCTCGACGCACGAGCCAAATGCCCTAGTAGCTCCGCTACGAGGGCATTCGTCCCGCACGCCGAGGGCACGCACCGAACGCCGCTCCTTGCTCCACGGGGCAACTCGATACAGACCCTAGAAGTCCTCGTCCAGGTCGACCGTGCCCTCGACCGCGACCTGGTAGGCCGACGGGCGGCGCTCGAAGAAGTTCGTCAGCTCCTGGACGCCCTGGAGTTCCATGAACGAGAACGGGTTCTGCGAGCCGTACACCGGCGGGAAGCCGAGGCGGACCAGGCGCTGGTCCGCGACGCACTCCAGGTACTCGCGCATCGACTCGGTGTTCATGCCCGGCAGGCCGTCCCCGCACAGGTCGCGGCCGAACTGCAGCTCCGCCTCCACGGCCTCCTTCAGCATGTCGGTGACCTGCTGCTGCAGCTCGTCGTCGAAGAGCTCCGGCTCCTCCTTGCGGACGGTGTCCACGACCTCGAAGGCGAAGTTCATGTGCATGGTCTCGTCACGGAACACCCAGTTGGTGCCGGTGGCCAGGCCGTGCAGCAGACCGCGGGAGCGGAACCAGTACACGTACGCGAAGGCGCCGTAGAAGAACAGGCCCTCGATGCACGCAGCGAAGCAGATCAGGTTCAGCAGGAAGCGCCGGCGGTCGGCCTGCGTCTCCAGCCGCTCGATCTTCTCGACCGAGTCCATCCACCGGAAGCAGAACTGCGCCTTCTCGCGGATGGAGGGGATCTCCTCCACCGCGTCGAACGCGGCCGCGCGGTCGTCCGGGTCGGGCAGGTAGGTGTCGAGCAGCGTCAGATAGAACTGGACGTGCACGGCCTCCTCGAACAGCTGGCGCGACAGGTACAGGCGCGCCTCCGGGGAGTTGATGTGCTTGTACAGCGTCAGCACCAGGTTGTTCGAGACGATCGAGTCGCCCGTCGCGAAGAACGCGACCAGACGGCCGATCATGTGCTGCTCGGCGGGCGTCAGCTTCGCGAGGTCGGCGACGTCCGAGTGGAGGTCGACCTCCTCGACGGTCCAGGTGTTCTTGATCGCGTCCCGGTAGCGCTCGTAGAAGTCCGGGTAGCGCATCGGGCGGAGCGTGAGCTCGAAGCCCGGGTCCAGGAGGTTCTTGACTCCGGAGGTGTCGGCACGAAGTGCCGTCGTTGAGGGGCGGTGGTCGGGTGACGGGTGGGCGGAGCTCATTACTGGCAGGCCTCGCAGGACTCGGGGTTTTCCAGGGAGCAGGCCAGCGCCTCGGCGTCGACGGCCTGCGGGAGCGGTGTGGCGGCCGCCGGGACGGCAGAGCCGGACGCGGCGCGGGCGATCTTCGTAGCCGGGCGCGAGCGCAGGTAGTACGTGGTCTTCAGACCCTGCTTCCAGGCGTACGCGTACATCGAGCTGAGCTTGCCGATGGTGGGCGTCTCCAGGAACAGGTTCAGCGACTGCGACTGGTCCAGGAACGGCGTACGGGCCGCCGCCATGTCGATCAGACCGCGCTGCGGGATCTCCCACGCCGTGCGGTACAGCTCGCGGACCTCGGCCGGGATCCAGCCGAAGCCCTGGACCGAGCCGGAGGCGTCGCGCAGCGCCTCACGGGTCTGGGCGTCCCACACGCCGAGCTGCTTCAGCTCGTCCACCAGGTACGCGTTGACCTGGAGGAACTCACCGCTCAGCGTCTCGCGCTTGAAGAGGTTGGAGACCTGCGGCTCGATGCACTCGTACACGCCCGCGATCGAGGCGATCGTCGCCGTCGGCGCGATGGCCAGCAGCAGGGAGTTGCGCATGCCGGTCTCGGCGACGCGGGCGCGCAGTGCGTCCCAGCGCTCCGGCCAGTTCAGCTCGGTGTCGTAGTGGTCCGGGTGCAGGACGCCGCGCGCGGTACGGGTCTGCTCCCAGGCCGGCAGCGGGCCGCTGCGCTCGGCGAGGTCGCAGGACGCCTCGTACGCGGCGAGCATGATGCGCTCGGAGAGCTTGGTGGACAGCGCCTTCGCCTCGGGGGAGTCGAAGGGCAGCTTCAGCTTGAAGAAGACGTCCTGGAGGCCCATCGCGCCCAGGCCCACCGGGCGCCAGCGGGCGTTGGAGCGGCCGGCCTGCTCGGTCGGGTAGAAGTTGATGTCCACCACGCGGTCGAGGAAGGTGACGGCGGTGCGGACGGTCTCGTCGATCCGCTCCCAGTCGATCCCGCCGTCCACGACGAAGGCGCCGAGGTTGACCGAGCCGAGGTTGCAGACGGCCGTCTCGCCGTCGTCGGTGACCTCGATGATCTCGGTGCACAGGTTCGAGGAGTGCACGACGGTGCCCGGCTCGGCGGTCTGGTTCGCCGTGCGGTTGGAGGCGTCCTTGAAGGTCATCCAGCCCTGGCCGGTCTGCGCGAGGGTGCGCATCATCCGGCCGTACAGGTCGCGGGCGGGCATGGTCTTGCGGGCCAGGCCGTCGGCCTCGGCCTTGCGGTAGGCGGCGTCGAACTCGTCGCCCCACAGGTCGACCAGCTCGGGCACGTCGGCGGGGGAGAACAGCGACCACTCGGCGTCGGCGTTCACGCGGCGCATGAACTCGTCCGGGACCCAGTGGGCGAGGTTCAGGTTGTGGGTGCGGCGCTGGTCCTCACCGGTGTTGTCGCGGAGCTCCAGGAACTCCTCGATGTCCGCGTGCCAGGTCTCCAGGTAGACCGCGGCGGCGCCCTTGCGGCGGCCGCCCTGGTTCACGGCGGCGACGGAGGCGTCGAGGGTCTTCAGGAACGGCACGATGCCGTTGGAGTGGCCGTTGGTACCGCGGATCAGCGAACCGCGGGCGCGGATGCGGGAGTACGACAGGCCGATGCCGCCCGCGTGCTTCGACAGGCGCGCGACCTGGTGGTAGCGGTCGTAGATCGAGTCCAGCTCGTCCAGCGGGGAGTCCAGCAGGTAGCAGGAGGACATCTGCGGGTGCCGGGTGCCGGAGTTGAAGAGCGTGGGGGAGGAGGGCAGGTAGTCGAGGCGGCTCATCAGCCGGTACAGCGAGGCGACCTCCTCGACGGCCTGGACGCTCTCGTCCGCGGCGAGGCCGCAGGCCACGCGCAGCATGAAGTACTGCGGGGTCTCGATGACCTGACGGGTGATGGGGTGGCGCAGCAAGTAGCGGCTGTGCAGGGTGCGCAGGCCGAAGAAGCCGAAGCGGTCGTCGGCGCCCTCGGCGAGGGTGTGCTCGACCAGCGCGTCCAGGCGGCTCGCGTGGGCGCGTACGAACGCGGCGGTGCGGTCGGCGATGAGGCCCTCGCGGTGGCCGACCTCGACGGAGGCGGAGAAGGAGGTGGAGCCCTGGCTCGCGGCCTCGTCGCGCACGGCCAGCGTCAGCAGGCGGGCGGCGAGCTTCGAGTACGCGGGGTCCTCGGAGATCAGCCCGGCGGCGGACTCGGTGGCCAACCCCCGCAGTTCGGCCTCGTCGGCGGCGGAGCTGCGGCCGCGGAGCGCGGCGGCGGCGACGCGGCCGGGGTCGGTGTCGGGGAGGTCCGCCGTAAGTTCGGTGAGGGTACGCAGCAGCGTGGCCCCCGGGCCCTCGGTGTTGTCGCCAGAAACGGACTCGGCGCGCGGTGCGGAAGGCGCGATGGTCACGGCGGGAGCTCTCCCTCGCTCGGCCCGGTCATCGGCGGGCGGGCGCGGGCGCATGCGGGCGTGGCAGGAAAGGGCACACCGCATGGCGTCCACCGGCCCAACCGCGAGGCCCGGACGTGTCGGCACCCGGTTCGGTCGATCCGGGCGCGCTGACGGCAGGTCATCGGACTTGGTGTCCGGTTGCCGGACACTTCATACCGTTGCGGGACAGTTCCGGATTCCCACCGGATTCCCCTGCGGCGACAGCAGGCATGAGCATACATGTGGGGGCGGCCTTGTGCGGCAACCCCCACATGTAGTGTCGGCGCGGCTACAGCTTGAGTCGGTACGTGAGGAGTGTCAGGCCTTCGATGGGCGCCCAGTCACGCTCGGGAGTGCGTACGAAGCCCAGGCGGGTGTAGATCCGGTGGGCCCCGGCCATGCTGCGCTGGGTGGAGAGCACGACCCCCGTGACGCCCTCGATCGACCGCGCCCGGTCGATGCAGGCCCGCACCAGGGCCTCGCCGGCGCCCTGGCCCCGGGCCGCGTGGGCCACCGCCAGCATCCGGAACTCGGCCTCGTCCGGGCCCGCGATGTCGGCGAGCGGGCTGCCGGGCGCCGCGAAGGTCACCCCGCCCAGCACCCGCCCGTCGCGCTCGGCGACGAGCACCTCGGCCAGTGCGGCCCGCCCGGCCACGTCGCGCAGCACGTTCAGGTAGGCGTCGTCCTCGTTGAAGTCCAGGTGCCCGTCGGCGAGGTAGGCCTGCGCCGTGATCTCACCCAGCTCGGCGTGGTCGGCGTCCCGTACCGCTCTGATCGTGATGTCCATGCGGTCGAGTGTGCAGGACGCCTGTCGGCGCCCGGCGCTATCGTCGGAGGCAGCACCGTCGAGGAAGGTGAGCGAGGCATGACCGTGATGACCGACAGGCCCCACATGCTGACCGAGGACTTCGAGGCCGTCGCGCGCATAGGCGCCAGAGAGGTCGAAGGTCTGCGGCTGGAGTTCATCGACGGGGTCATCAGGAGCAAGGCAGTGCCGGACGGGGATCACGGGCGGATCATTGTTTGGCTGAGCCGGATCTGCATGCAGCACCACCCGGACCTCTGGCTGCACGCCGGGCAGGGGGTCAAGGTGGAGCAGTACCGGGAGGGTCGCGCCATCCCGGACGGCGTCCTGGCGCATGAGGACGCCTTCGTCGGCCAGGGCGACTGGGTGGATCCCGGGCCGGTCCTGATGGCCGTCGAGGTGACCTCGTGGGACTCCGACACCGAGCGGCGTGATCGGATCGAGAAGCCGCGCGCCTACGCGTCGACGGGTATCCCCGTCTACCTGCTCATCGACCGGCTCGAATGCCAGGTCCTCGTCCACAGCGACCCGGACGGCCACCGCTACGAGACCGTCCGCACCGTCCCCTTCGGCAAGGACGTCCGCCTCCCCGACCCCGTCGGTATCACCCTCCCGACCGAGCCCCTCAAGGACTGGGTGCGCTGAGGAACGCCGAAGGGCCCCGCCGCGTCGTGCGGCGGGGCCCTTCGCAGGTGTCAGCAGCAGCGGAAGCCCTCGCGGGGGTCCGCCTCGCGGGCGTCCGTGCGGGCGCGTTCGAAGGCGCGGCGGGTGAGGACCTCCGCGTCCGGGTCGTGGGAGCGGGCGTGGGCCACGTACCGGTCGTAGGCGGCCTCCCCGGAGAACTCCCGTACGTAGAACCGGGCCCTGGCCAGCACGGCGCGTACGCCGCTCACCCCACCGGCTCCTTGACCTGCCCGCCGCCGGAGTCGCGGCCGGCCGCGGCGGCGAGCTGGGTCCGCTCCTCGGCGGTCGCGATCAGGCCGGCCGGGGCGACGATCTTCGACTCGGTCCACGGGACCTCGGAGAGCTTCGCCGAACCCGGGTCGCGGACGGCCTGGACGCAGGTCCGCAGGGCGTCCGCGAGGACCACGATGATCAGGACCGCGAAGAGGGCGCACAGCACGCCGTCGACCGTGGCGTTGGTGACGATCGTGTGCATGTCGTCCATGTTCTTGGCCGGGGCCAGGACCTTGTCGGCGTCGATGCCCGCCTGGTACTTGTCGCGCTGGGCGAAGAAGCCGACCTTCACGTCCTCGGAGAAGACCTTCTGGTAGCTGGCGGTGAGGGTCACCGTGGCATCCCACACCAGTGGCACGCCCGTGACCCACGCCCACTTCAGCCGCCCGGACTTGACCAGCAGCGTGGTGCAGACGGCCAGCGCGACCGCGGCGAGCAGCTGGTTGGCGATGCCGAAGAGCGGGAAGAGCTGGTTGATGCCGCCCAGCGGGTCCTTGATGCCGACCCACAGGAAGTAGCCCCACGCGCCGACCACGATCGCGCTCGCGAACCACACGCCGGGCTTCCAGCTGACGTCCTTGAAGGACTTGTGGACGTTGCCGAGGGTGTCCTGGAGCATGAACCGGCCCACGCGGGTGCCCGCGTCGAGCGTCGTCAGGATGAAGAGCGCCTCGAACATGATCGCGAAGTGGTACCAGAAGGCCTTCATCCCGGCGCCGCCGATGACGGAGGAGAAGATCTCCGACATTCCGAGTGCGAAGGTCGGCGCGCCGCCGGTGCGGGACAGCAGACTGGCTTCCTCGACATCCTTCGCGGCCTGGGTGAGCGCCTCGGGTGAGATGGCGAAGCCGAAGTTCGTCACCGCCTGCGAGGCGGACTCGACCGTGGTGCCGATGACCCCGCCGGGGGAGTTGACCGCGAAGAAGAGGCCGGGCTCGATGATGCAGGCCGCGATGATCGCCATGACGGCGACGAACGACTCGGTCAGCATGGCGCCGTAGCCGATCATGCGGACCTGGGTCTCCTTCTGGATCATCTTCGGGGTGGTGCCCGAGGAGACCAGGGCGTGGAAGCCGGAGAGCGCGCCGCACGCGATGGTGATGAAGACGAAGGGGAACATCGAACCGGCGAAGACCGGGCCGTCGCCGCGGGCCGCGAACTCGGTGACCGACGGCATCTTCAGCGTCGGCATCGCGATGACCACGCCGATCGCGAGGAGCGCGATGGTGCCGACCTTCATGAAGGTGGAGAGGTAGTCGCGGGGGGCGAGCAGCATCCACACCGGGAGGACGGACGCCAGGAACCCGTACACCACCATCCAGATGACGAGCGTCTCCTTCTCCAGGGTGAAGGTCCCGGCGAAGGAGGACTCGGCGACCCAGCCGCCCGCGACGATGGCGAGCAGCAGCAGGGCGACACCGATGAGGGAGACCTCGGTGACCCGGCCCGGCCGCAGGACGCGCAGGTAGAAGCCCATGAAGACGGCGATCGGGATGGTCATGCCGATGGAGAAGACGCCCCAGGGGGAGTGCGCCAGGGCGTTGACGATGACCAGGGCCAGCACCGCCAGCAGGATGATCATGATGGCGAACACGGCGACCAGGGCGGCGGCTCCGCCCACGGGGCCGATCTCGTCCCGCGCCATCTGGCCGAGCGAACGGCCGTCGCGGCGGGTGGAGAAGAACAGCGTCACCATGTCCTGGACGGCGCCGGCGAAGATCACGCCCGCGACGATCCAGATGGTCCCGGGCAGGTAGCCCATCTGCGCGGCGAGGACGGGGCCGACGAGCGGACCGGCGCCGGCGACGGCGGCGAAGTGGTGGCCGAAGAGCACCCGGCGGTCGGTGGGATGGAAGTCGACACCGTTGTCAAGGCGTTCGGCAGGGGTGGCCCGCGTCGCGTCGACCCTCAGGACGCGCTGCGCGATGAAGCGGGCGTAGAAGCGGTAGCCGATGGCGTACGAGCCCAGCGCGGCGGCGAGCAGCCAGGCCGCGCTGATCTCCTCGCCGCGCGAGAGCGCGAGCACGCCCCAGCCGATGGCGCCGACGAGCCCGACGAGCACCCACACGGCGATGGACTTGGGAGAGGGCGAGCCCGATGGCGTTCCCGGACTCGCCGTGTCCCGTTGCGTCCCTGTTGCTTCCGGTTCAGGCATGATCTCTCGTCCCCTCGTCGATCATCTGCGTAAGCAGGCGGAATCTACGGGGGATTGCCTGGTGAACGTAAGACCCCGTCCGCATTCCGGCCGTCGAATTCCGGTACGCGGGGCGGGGTCACGGGAGTCAGACGGCGGGGCGCTTGAGCCTGGCGACGAACTTGTAGCGGTCGCCGCGGTACACCGACCGCACCCACTCCACCGGTTCGCCGTCGGCGTCCAGGGAGTGCCGGGAGAGCATGAGCATCGGCAGCCCGACGTCGGTGCCGAGCAGGCCGGCCTCGCGCGGGGTGGCCAGGGAGGTCTCGATCGTCTCCTCGGCCTCCGCGAGGTGGACGTCGTACACCTCGGCGAGGGCGGTGTAGAGGGAGGTGTACTTGGCGAGCGAGCGGCGCAGGGCGGGGAAGCGCTTGGCCGACAGGTGAGTGGTCTCGATGGCCATCGGCTCGCCGCTGGCCAGCCGCAGCCGCTCGATGCGCAGCACCCGCCCGCCGGTATTGATCTTCAGCAGGCCGGCGAGGGTGTCGTCGGCGGTCACGTAGCCGATGTCGAGGAGCTGCGAGGTCGGCTCCAGGCCCTGGGCCCGCATGTCCTCCGTGTAGGAGGTCAGTTGCAGGGCCTGCGAGACCTTGGGCTTGGCGACGAAGGTGCCTTTGCCCTGGATCCGCTCCAGTCGCCCCTCGACGACCAGTTCCTGGAGGGCCTGGCGGACCGTGGTGCGCGACGTGTCGAACTCGGCCGCGAGCGTGCGCTCCGGCGGTACCGGGGTGCCGGGCGGCAGCGTCTCGGTCATGTCGAGCAAGTGCCGCTTGAGTCGGTAGTACTTGGGTACACGCGCCGTGCGAGTGGCTGCCCCGCCGTCCGGCTCCGTGAGTGCCCCTTCGGTGGCCATCGCCGCCCGCCTTCCCGACTCCAGTTTCGCTGCCGTCACCGGCTCCTCCGATATGTGCGGTCACATGGTGACACGACTGGGGGTACAGGCCTTCTCTCTCCCCAGGTGTCGGTCCGATAACGGACCGGGCACCCGCTCATTAGACCCTTGACACCCCTAAAGGTCTAGGCCAAGCTCCAGCTACTGGTCTACACCAATATGGATCAGATCCCAGCCCCACGGCAGTACTTCGCGTATGTCACCGCGGCGGGCAAGGGAAGTGCAGGCAGGCATCCCTGAGGAGGGTGGCGTGAAGCGCAAGCTCATCGCGGCGGTCGGTGTCGCGGGCATGATGGTCGGACTCGCGGCGTGTGGCAATGGGGACGACGACAAGGCCAAGGCCGACGCGGGTCCCAAGGAGATCACCGTCTGGGTCATGGACGGTTCCGCGCCGAAGGCCTGGATCGACGAGGTCAACAAGGAGTTCTCGGCCAAGCACCCCGGTGTGACGGTCAAGGTCGAGGAGCAGAAGTGGACCGGCATCCAGGAGAAGGTCACCACGGCCCTCTCCGAGAACAACCCTCCGGACGTTCTTGAGCTCGGCAACACCCAGACCGCCGGCTACGCGGTCACCGGCGGTCTCGCCGACCTGACGAAGGACAAGGCCGCCCTCGGCGCCGACGCCTGGCAGAAGAGCATGCTCGCCTCGGCCGAGGTCGACGGCAAGCTCTACTCCGCTCCCTGGTACGCCGCCAACCGCGTCGTCATCTACGACAAGAAGGCCTTCGCCAAGGCCGGCGTCACCCCGCCCACCACCCGCGACGAGTGGGTGGCCGGCCTGGAGAAGCTGAAGGCGGCCGACCCGGCCACCCAGCCCATCTACCTGCCCGGCCAGAGCTGGTACGTCCTCGCCGGTCTCATCTGGGACGAGGGCGGCGACCTCGCCGTCAAGGACGGCGACAAGTGGAAGGGCGCCCTCGGCACCCCGCAGGCCGGCGCCGCGATGGAGTTCTACAAGAAGATCCAGTCCTACTCCACCGCGCCCAAGGACAAGGACGAGGCCAACCCGCAGCAGTCCACCGACATCGTCCCCAAGGGCGGCGTCGCCTCCTGGATCGGTCTCGGCTGGGAGGCCGGCGGTGCCGAGAAGGCCCTGAAGGACGCGGGCAAGGAAGCCGACTTCGGCTACTTCCCGATTCCGGGCAAGACCGCCGACAAGACCAGCACCGTCTTCCTCGGCGGCTCGAACCTCGCCGTCGCCGAGCGCTCCAAGAACAAGGAGCTCGCCAAGGAGTGGCTGGCCCTCGCCGCCGGCAAGGACCAGATGACCAAGTACGCCGCCGAGACCAAGGGCGCGCTGCTGCCGAACCAGGCCGCCGCCAACTTCACCCCGGCCGCGGGCTCCTTCGCCGAGGCCATGGGCAAGGCCGGCGTCAACGGCAAGATCACCCCGGTCACCGCGGGCTGGGCGAACGTCGAGACCGAGCCGAACCCCATCAAGGAGTTCATGACCAAGGTCCTGAAGGGTGAGGACGCGGCCAAGGCCGGGGCCGACGCGGACGCCGAGATCGCCAAGCGCATCAACAAGTAGTCCCGCCCGCAGTACCCGCAGGACCCGCACGACCCAGCAGTGTGAACGCACCGGGGAGTGCGGCAGGTGCCCGGACACCCGCCGCGCCCCCGGTCGCGCATTTGACTCCACAGTCAACCGCGAGGAAGCCAAGCCATGACCGTGCACTCCCAGGGAGCGGTGACCAGCGCTCCACAGGACGCACCACCGAAGTCCGCCGGACTGCCCGAGACGCCGGCCCCAGCAACCGGCCCCGGCGCCAGGCCGCCTCGCGGGGGCGCGAAGTCGCTCCCCACCGGGTGGCTGCCCTACCTGCTGGTCGCGCCCGCGGTGCTCGCCCTCGCGACGCTCCTGCTGTACCCGCTGATCAAGAACGTGATCCTGTCCCTCCAGGACATCAACAAGGTCGAGTTCATCCAGCGGAAGTACCCCTTCGCGGGATTCGACAACTACACCGAGCTGCTCGGCGACCCGGACTTCTGGACCGTCGTCGTCCGCAGCTTCGCCTTCACCCTCGCCAACGTCGCGCTGATCATGGTGCTGGGCAGCCTCATCGGCATCCTGCTCAACAAGCTCGGCAAGAAGATGCGCCTGGTCCTCTCGATGGCGCTGGTGATGGCCTGGGCCATGCCGATCGTCGCCTCGGTACAGGTCTTCCGGTGGCTGTTCGACGAGCAGTTCGGCGTCATGAACTGGGTCATGCGCACCGCCGGCTTCTCCGGCTACGAACAGCACAACTGGATGGAGACCGGCCTCTCCACCATGGTGATCGTCACGATCCTGGTGGTCTGGGGCTCCATCCCCTTCGTCGCCCTCAACATGTACGCCGGCCTCACCACCGTCGGCGCCGAGCTGTACGAGGCCGCCCGCATGGACGGCGCCAACGGCTGGCAGACCTTCTGGAAGATCGTCTTCCCGAACCTGAAGCCCTTCTTCCTCATCACCACCTTCCTTGAGGTGATCTGGGTCTTCAAGGCCTTCACCCAGGTCTACGCGATGAACAAGGGCGGCCCGGACCGCGCCTCCGAGATCCTGCCGGTCTTCGCCTACGTCGAGGGCCAGAGTCAGGCCCACTACGGCCTCGCAGCAGCCATCTCCGTCCTGACGATCGTGATCCTCGTGATCGTCATGTCCTTCTACTTCCGCCTGATCCTGAAGCAGGAGGAGGAGCAGTGAGCACGACCACCGCCCCGAAGCCCGCGGCTCCCGAGAGGCCCGCACAGCAGCTCCGCACCCGCCGCCCGGTGCGCCCCGCGGCCGTGGCCAAGAACCTCGGCGCACTCCTGCTGGCCCTGGTCTTCGTCTTCCCCGTGTACTGGATGTTCTCGTCGGCCCTCAAGCCGTCCGACCAGATGCTCACGAAGGACCCCGTCTTCGTCTTCACGCCGACGCTGGACAACTTCGACAAGGCCACCGGCGTCCAGAACTTCTGGACGTACGTCACCAACAGCGTCCTGGTCACCGTCGGCGCCGTCCTGCTGGCCCTGCTCGTCGCCCTCGCCGCGAGCTTCGCCATCGCCCGGATGCGCTTCAGGGGCCGCAAGGGCCTGGTCCTCACCGTGATGATGGCCCAGATGGCCCCCTGGGAGGTCATGGTCATCGCGATGTACATGATCGCCCGCGACGGCGAGATGCTGAACAGCCTCCCGCTGCTCACCGCCATCTACTTCGTGATGATCCTCCCCTTCACCATCTGGACCCTGCGCGGCTTCATCGCCGCCGTCCCGGTGACGCTGGAGGAGGCCGCCCAGATCGACGGCTGCACCCGCGGCCAGGCCTTCCGCAAGGTGATCTTCCCGCTGCTGGCCCCCGGCCTGATGTCCACCTCGCTCTTCGGCTTCATCACGGCCTGGAACGAGTTCGCCATGGTCCTGATCCTCAACAAGGACAAGACCGCGCAGACCCTGCCCCTGTGGCTGACCGAGTTCATGTCCGCCTTCGGCAACGACTGGGGCGCCACCATGGCCGCCTCCTCGCTCTTCGCGGTCCCGGTCCTGCTGATCTTCATCTTCCTCCAGCGCAAGGCCGTCGGCGGCATGACCGCCGGCGCCGTGAAGGGATGACGCCCCCCATGACCGTCCTTGCGCACCGCGCCACCGCCTCCGACGAGGTGACCCGCGACGCCCTCGCCGTCCTCCAGCCCGGCTTCGAGGGCACCACCGCCCCCGCCTGGCTGCTCCGCAGGATCGGTGAAGGCCTCACCTCCGTCGGCCTGTTCGGCCGCAACATCGCCTCGCCCGGGCAACTCGCCGCACTGACCGCGCAGCTGCGCGCCGAACGCGACGACATCCTCGTCGCCATCGACGAGGAGGGCGGCGACGTCACCCGCCTGGAGGTCCGGGGCGGTTCGTCCTTCCCCGGCAACCTGGCCCTCGGCGCCGTCGACGACACCGGCCTGACCCGGGACGTCGCCCGCGAGCTCGGCCGCCGCCTCGCCGAGTGCGGGGTCAACCTCAACTGGGCCCCCTCCGCCGACGTCAACTCCAACCCGGACAACCCGGTCATCGGCGTACGCTCCTTCGGTGCCGACACCCACCTCGCCGCCCGGCACACCGCCGCCTACGTCGAGGGCCTCCAGGCCGCCGGCGTCGCCGCGTGCACCAAGCACTTCCCGGGCCACGGCGACACCAACGTCGACTCCCACCACGCCCTGCCCCGGATCGACGTCGACCTCGACACCCTCGCCGCACGGGAACTCGTACCGTTCAAGGCCGCCATCGAGGCCGGGACGAAGGCCGTGATGAGCGCGCACATCCTGGTGCCCGCCCTCGACCCGACCCGCCCGGCCACGCTCAGCCCGCAGATCCTGACCGGCCTGCTGCGCAAGGAGCTCGGCTACGAGGGCCTCATCGTCACCGACGGCATGGAGATGAACGCCATCGCCGGGACGTACGGGATCGAGCGCGGCTCGGTCCTGGCCATCGCGGCGGGCGCCGACGCCATCTGCGTCGGCGGCGGACTCGCCGACGAGGCCACCGTCCTGCGGCTGCGCGACGCCCTGGTCGCCGCCGTGCGGGAGGGCGCGCTCCTCCAGGAGCGCCTCGCCGACGCGGCCGCCCGGGTCCGCGCGCTGGCCGCGTGGACCGCGGGGACCTGGCCCGACGTGCGGCCGGAGGGGAGCCGCGCGTCCGGCATCGGCCTGACCGCCGCCCGACGGGCCCTCGTCGTCACCGGTGCGGCGGGCCCGCTGACCGGCCCGTACGTCGCGACCCTGACCCCGGTCGCGAACATCGCGGTCGGCGACGAGACCCCCTGGGGCCCGGCCGCCGAGCTGGCCGCGCTGCTGCCCGACACGGCCGCGGACCTCTACCCGCAGGGCGCCAGTGCCGCGGAGATCCTCGCGGCGGCGGGGGAGCGCACCGTCGTCGCGGTGGTCCGCGACGCGCACCGCCACCCGTGGATGGCCGAGGTGCTGGACACCCTGGTCGAGGCCCGGCCGGACACGGTGGTGGTCGAGATGGGGCTGCCGCGCGCCGAGCCGCGCGGGGCCCTGCACATCGCCACGCACGGGGCCGCGCGCGTCTGCGGACGCGCCGCCGCCGAGGTCGTCGCGGGGGCCGTCACGGCCGTGTGACGCGCCGCGGAACCGGAGCCGGGCACCTGTCACAGGGGTGGTGCCCGGCTCCGCCGCGTACGCGGAAGGGCCGGGCCCCCGGTGGGGGAGCCCGGCCCTCGGCGCGTTCGGGGGCTACAGCCCCTGCCAGGACGGCTTGTCGGCGAAGGTGTGGCGGAAGTAGTCGGCCAGCTTGAGCTTCGAGGCGGCGGCCTCGTCCACGACGACGGTGGCGTGGCGGTGCAGTTGCAGCGCGGACGCCGGTACGAGAGCGGACAGCGGGCCCTCGACGGTCTGCGCGACGGCCTCGGCCTTGCCCTCGCCGGTGGCCAGCAGCACCAGGTGGCGGGCGTCGAGGATGGTGCCGATGCCCTGGGTGATGACGTGGTGCGGCACCTGCTCCAGGTCGTCGTCGAAGAAGCGCGCGTTGTCCACGCGGGTCTGCTCCGTCAGCGTCTTGATGCGGGTGCGCGAGGCCAGGGACGAGCAGGGCTCGTTGAAGCCGATGTGCCCGTCCGTGCCGATGCCCAGCAACTGCAGGTCGACGCCGCCGGCCTCGGCGAGGGCCCGGTCGTAGGCCTCGCACGCGGCGACGATGTCCTCGGCCGAACCGTCGGGCCCCATGAAGGAGGCCTCGGTCAGCCCGAGGGGCTCGACGACCTCGCGCAGGACGACGGCGCGGTAGGACTCGGGGTGCCCGGCCGGCAGGCCGACGTACTCGTCGAGCTGGCATATACGGGCCGCGGAGACGTCGGCCTCGCCCGCCCCGACCTTGCGCGCGAGCGCCTCGTAGACGGGCAGCGGGGTAGAGCCGGTCGCCACGCCGAGCAGGGCGTCGGGCTTGCGGCGTACCAGGGCGGCCATGGCCTCCGCGATGAGCTCGCCGCCTGCCTTGGCGTCCGGGACGATGACAACTTCCACGCGTGGCCTGCCGATCTGGAGTGGGTGATGTGGTATAGACCAATCTAGCAGAGCGGGCCGGGCGCGGCGGGGGTTCCCGCCGCTTTCCATGGTGATCCCGCCCCAGGCGTCCGGCCTCCCGGGAACGGGTGGGACGCGGGGCGGAGTCCGGCGGGGCGGGGCGGCTCGGGGCGAGCCCTCCCGCGCCTCCCGCGACCTAGGGTCTGTATCGAGGTGCCCCGCGGCGTCGCGACGCCCGGCACGCACCCTCGGCGCACGAGCCACATGCCCTAGCTTGATCTTTAACCTGTGCGGCGGGGTCGTGGGGTCGTGGGCTTGGCCTTCCTGGACGCTGCAGTGCCCGTTGTGCGGGGTCTGTGGACGT
>NZ_JBHXAG010000016.1:0-109231 GCF_042726555.1 Streptomyces sp. NPDC060232
GGACCCTGTGGGAGAGTAGGACGCCGCCGAACAATCATTGTGGGAAAGCCCCGCACCAGCCCGTTCAGGGTCCGGTGCGGGGCTTTTCTGCGTTCCGGACACCTGTGTGGGTTCCTGTAGGGTCAGGGGGCATCGAACGACCATTTCTACCGTCACAGTGGAGGCCCCGGGTGGAGGTCCAGGAGACTCGGGTTCAGACTGACCGAATTTTCACCATTCCCAACATCCTGAGCATGGCCCGCCTCGCCGGCGTGCCCCTGTTCCTGTGGCTGATCCTCGCGGAGTACGACGGGTGGGCGCTGGCCGTCCTCATGCTCAGCGGGATCAGCGACTACCTCGACGGGAAGCTCGCCCGGCGCTGGAATCAGATCAGCAAGCTGGGCCGGCTGCTGGATCCCGCCGCGGACCGCCTCTACATCCTGTCGACGCTGTTCGGTCTGACCTATCGCGAGATCCTGCCGCTGTGGCTCACCGGGGCGCTCCTCGCGCGCGAGCTGATGTTGCTGGTCATGGTGTGGATCCTGCGCCGCCACGGATATCCGCCGCCTCAGGTCAACTTCCTCGGCAAGGCCGCGACCTTCAACCTGATGTACGCCTTCCCGTTGCTCCTGCTCAGTGACGGAAGCGGCTGGTTGGCCTGGTTGGCGTCAGTTTTCGGATGGGCGTTCGCTGGATGGGGTACAACCCTCTATTGGTGGGCAGGAATCCTTTACGTGGTTCAAGTCCGCCGACTGGTGAAGGCTGACGCCACGGCCGATTGAGCCCGCCCTACGCCGGATGACGCGGAGGAGTCGCGAAGTCGCCGAACGAGGCGGGTGAGAGTCGGCACGACTGTCATCTCTCAAGGAGGACTCTTCCGACATGAAGGCCGTCGTGATGGCCGGTGGCGAGGGCACACGCCTTCGTCCCATGACCTCGAGCATGCCCAAGCCGCTCCTGCCGGTGGCGAACCGCCCGATCATGGAGCACGTACTCAGGTTGCTCAAGCGGCACGGGCTCAACGAGACCGTGGTCACCGTGCAGTTCCTGGCGTCGCTCGTCAAGAACTACTTCGGTGACGGTGAAGAGCTCGGTATGGAGCTCACCTATGCCAATGAGGAAAAGCCACTCGGGACCGCCGGCAGCGTGAAGAATGCCGAGGAGGCCTTGAAGGATGACGCCTTCGTCGTCATTTCGGGCGATGCGCTGACCGACTTCGACCTCACCGACCTGATCCGCTTCCACAAGGAGAAGGGCGCACTCGTCACGGTGTGCCTGACCCGGGTCCCGAACCCGCTGGAATTCGGCATCACCATCGTCGACGAGGAAGGCAAGGTCGAGCGCTTCCTGGAGAAGCCGACCTGGGGCCAGGTGTTCTCGGACACCGTCAACACCGGCATCTACGTCATGGAGCCCGAGGTCTTCGACTACGTCGACGCGGACGTCTCGGTCGACTGGTCCAGCGACGTCTTCCCCCAGCTGATGAAGGAAGGCCAGCCGATCTACGGCTACGTGGCCGAGGGCTACTGGGAGGACGTGGGCACGCACGAGAGCTACGTCAAGGCGCAGGCCGACGTGCTCGAAGGCAAGGTCGAGGTCGAGATGGACGGCTTCGAGATCTCGCCGGGCGTGTGGGTCGCCGAAGGAGCCGAGGTCAGCCCGGACGCCGTGCTGCGCGGACCCCTCTACATCGGGGACTACGCCAAGATCGAGGCCGGTGTGGAGATCCGCGAGCACACCGTCATCGGGTCGAACGTCGTCGTCAAGAGCGGAGCCTTCCTCCACCGGGCCGTCATCCACGACAACGTCTACATCGGCCCCCACAGCAACCTCCGTGGCTGCGTCATCGGCAAGAACACCGACATCATGCGCGCGGCACGCATCGAGGACGGCGCCGTCATCGGCGACGAGTGCCTCGTCGGTGAGGAATCGATCGTCCAGGGGAACGTGCGCGTCTACCCCTTCAAGACGATCGAGGCCGGCGCCTTCGTCAACACCTCCGTCATCTGGGAGTCCCGCGGACAGGCCCACCTCTTCGGCGCGCGCGGAGTCTCCGGGATCCTGAACGTCGAGATCACCCCCGAACTCGTCGTCCGGCTGGCCGGCGCCTACGCCACCACCTTGAAGAAGGGCGCGATCGTCACCACGGCCCGCGACCACTCCCGCGGCGCCCGAGCGCTCAAGCGGGCCGTGATCTCGGCACTCCAGGCCAGCGCGATCAACGTACGGGACCTGGAGAACGTACCGCTGCCCGTGGCGCGGCAGCAGACCGCGAGAGGCAGCGCCGGCGGGATCGTCCTGCGGACCTCGCCCGGAGTGCCCGACTCCGTCGACATCATGTTCCTCGACGAGCGCGGAGCGGATCTCTCGCTCCAGCAGCAGCGCAAGCTGGACCGCGTGTACGCACGCCAGGAGTACCGGCGGGCGTTCCCCGGCGAGATCGGCGACCTGCAGTTCCCGGGCAGCGTCTTCGACGCCTACACCGGCTCGCTGCTGCGGCGGGTGGACACCACGGGGATCGCAGACGCCGGGCTCAAGGTCGTCGTCGACGCCACCAACGGCAGCGCCGGGCTCGTCATGCCGAGCCTCCTGGGACGGCTCGGGGTGGACGCCCTGACGATCAACCCGGGACTCGACGAGTCCAGGCCGACGGAGACCGCCGAGTCCCGGCGGGCCGGCCTGGTGCGGCTGGGCGAGATCGTGGCCTCGGCGCGGGCGGCCTTCGGCGTGCGGTTCGACCCGGTGGGCGAGCGCATCTCCCTCGTCGACGAACGCGGGCGGATCATCGAGGACGACCGGGCGCTGCTCGTCATGCTCGACCTGGTGGCCGCGGAGAAGCGCAGCGGCAAGGTCGCGCTCCCGGTGACCACGACCCGCGTCGCCGAGCAGGTGGCGGCCTACCACGGCACGCAGGTGGAATGGACGACGACCTCGCCCGACGACCTGACCCGGGTCGGGCGGGCCGAGAGCACCATCTTCGGCGGAGACGGCCGGGGCGGCTTCATCGTTCCGGAGTTCAGCAGCGTCTTCGACGGCTCGGCGGCGTTCGTGCAGCTGCTCGGCCTGGTGGCGCGCACCCAGCTCACCCTGAGCCAGATCGACGCCCGGATTCCGCGGGCGCACGTGCTCAAGCGGGATGTGCCGACGCCGTGGGCGGTGAAGGGGCTCGTCATGAGGCGGGTCGTGGAAGCGGCCGGAGACCGGCAGGTGGACACCACCGACGGGGTGCGGGTGGTCGAGGCCGACGGACGGTGGGCGCTGGTCCTGCCGGACCCGGCGGAGGCCGTGACGCACCTGTGGGCAGAGGGCCCCGACGACGCCTCCGCGCAGGCACTGCTCGACGAGTGGGCGGCCGTGGTGGACGGCGCCGGGCACTGAGTGCCCGGCGGGCGCTGACGTAGGGCGAAGGTCCGGTGGGCCGGGACGGGGGAGTAGCCCGGCCCACCGAATGGACGCATTGGGTGTGTGCGGCGCCGACATGCGACGATGTGCGGCATGTCGCAGCCGCCCCACAACCGGACTCCGGCGTCTTCCGTGCCAGCGCGCCCGGACGCCTCCATGTCGCTGCTGACGCACGTGATGGACCACAGCCTCGACGAGGGCTACGCGGAGGCGACGGCCCGGCGCGAGGCGGACGGCACGGCCGGTCTGCTCCGTACCCTCAAGGCCAAACTGGGTCTCGCCGCCGGGCTCGTGATCGCCGCGATGGTCGTCACGCTCGGCGCCGCCGAGGCGCGCGTGGACGCGCCGGTGCTCGCGAAGGAGCGCCAGGAACTGATCGACCGGGTGCACCGCGCCGACGAGCGCGCGGACGCCCTGGAGCAGGACATCGACCGGCTGCGGACCGATGTCGCCTCACGTCAGCGCGCGGCCCTCAAGCAACCTGGCGGGAGCCAGGGCGAGCTGGTCGCGTTGCTCTCCGGTGCCACCGAGGTCCGTGGGCCAGGGGTCAGGCTGGTCGTGGACGACGCGAAGGGCTCCTCCACGGGTGACGGCGGCAAACCGCGCGAGAGCAGCGGCTTCTCGGACACCGGCCGACTCCGCGACCGTGACATGCAGAAGATCGTCAACGGGCTGTGGCAGTCGGGCGCCGAGGCGATCTCGATCAACGGGCAGCGGCTGACCGAGCTGTCGGCGATCAGGGCCGCGGGCGACGCGATACTGGTCGACAACCGGCCGCTCGTGCCGCCGTACGAGGTGCTGGCGGTGGGGGACAAGAAACGGCTCGGCCCGGCCTTCCAGGATTCGGCGGACGGCCAGTACCTGCACGTGCTGCAGGAGAGCTACGGGATCCGCGCCACCCTGTCCGCGGCCGACGAGCTCCGGCTGCCGCCCGCATCGAGCCTGATCGTACGTACAGCCACAGCAGCAGAGCAGCAGAAGGGTGCATCGTGATCGCGGTCCTGGGCCTCTTGGCCGGAGTGGTGGTCGGACTTCTGGTCCGGCCCGAGGTACCGGCCGTGGTGGAGCCTTATCTGCCCATCGCCGTGGTGGCGGCGCTGGACGCGGTGTTCGGCGGTCTGCGCGCCATGCTGGACGGCATCTTCGTGGACAAGGTCTTCGTCGTGTCGTTCCTGTCGAACGTCGTCGTGGCCGCGCTGATCGTCTTCCTCGGCGACAAGCTGGGCGTCGGCTCGCAGCTGTCCACCGGAGTGGTCGTCGTCTTCGGCATCCGCATCTTCTCCAACGCCGCGGCCATCCGCCGGCACGTGTTCCGGGCGTGATGGGGATGCGTGCGAACGACACCCCGGCCGAGGAACCGAATGTCCCGGAACAGCCTCTTGAAGAGGGAAAGGCACAGGCCGAGCCGGTTGCCGAGGAGACGGGCCGGCAGCGGCTCGCCGCGGGGCTGTGGCCGCCGCGGGTGAGCAGGGCCCAACTGATCGTCGCGCTGCTGCTGTTCGTCCTGGGGCTGGGGCTGGCCATCCAGGTCCGCTCGAACAGCGACTCCAGCGCGCTGCGCGGGGCCCGGCAGGAGGACCTCGTACGGATCCTCGACGAGCTCGACGGCCGGACCAAGCGGCTGGAGGACGAGAAGCAGCGGTTGGAGGATCAGCGGCGGGAGCTGGAGAGCAGCTCCAACCAGGCGGAGGAGGCCCGGAGGCAGACCGTGGAGAAGGAACGTCAACTCGGCATCCTGGCCGGTACCGTGGCCGCACAGGGACCGGGCATCACGCTCAAGATCACTGATCCCACCGGGCAGGTGCAGTCCGACCAGCTGCTGGACACGCTCCAGGAGCTGCGGGCCGCCGGGGCCGAGGCGATCCAGATCAACGGGGTGCGCATCGTGGCAGGCTCGTACTTCTCGGACGAGAACGGCGGGGTCGGGATCGACGGCAAGAAGATCACACAACCCTACGAGTTCCGGGTGATCGGCAAGCCGCAGGATCTGGAGCCGGCGCTCAACATCCCCGGCGGTGTCGTCCAGACGTTGGAGAAGGAGCAGGCCACGGTCGCCGTCACACGGTCGGCGAAGATCGTTGTGGATGCCTTGCGGGCTGCGAAGCAGCCTGACTACGCTCGGTCGTCATCGGGATGAAGCGGAGTGGAGGGTGGAGCGGCGCACGCGGGCCGATGCCTGCGGGGGGTCGCCGCACCGAAGTTGCGGTGCGTGGTGGAAACTGTCTGGTGGTTACGGACGTTGTGAGAATGTCCGGGTCGGCAGGTGTCTGCATTCGGAGTTCGTCCTGCCCCACGGGCGGGTCTGTTTCAGTCAAGGGGAATCGCCCGTGAAGTTGTTTGAGAAGTTGTTCGGCAAGAAGAACCGCGAGGAGAGCGGCGCGGCGAGGCACCGCGCCGGCGGCGCGGAAGGGCAGGGTGACCGCCCGCTGTTCCGCGACGAGGTCGCCGGTGAGGGCGAGGTTCCGGGTGCCCCCGGCGCGTCGTCTGTTGACCCTGCCGGTACCGGCCGCATAGGTTTCGGTGAACCATCAACCTCAAGTGCGGGTGGAGGGTTTACCTCCGACCCGTATGCCACCAATGCCTCCGCGGGGCAGCCGCGGCGCGAGGAGCCGTCCATGTCGGCCGAGCAGGTTTGCAGCAGGTGCGGACACCGTAGCGATGCGGCCAGCCGGTTCTGCTCCAACTGCGGAGCGCCGCTGCGGGCGGGCCTGACGCCGGAGCGTGCCTCGGAGACCACGTCCACCATCTCGATCTCGGGCCTGGAGGCCTACGAGGCCGAGGTGTCGGGCCAGACGCACGTGTCGTCCTCACTGTCCCCCGAGGCCCAGGCCGCGGTGGAGGCGCTCCCGCCCGGTTCCGCCCTGCTCATCGTGCGGCGCGGTCCCAACTCCGGAAGCCGCTTCCTGCTGGACGGCGAGCTGACCACGGCCGGCCGGCACCCGCAGAGCGACATCTTCCTGGACGACGTCACCGTCTCCCGGCGCCATGTCGAATTCCGCAGGAGCCAGGACGGGGGCTTCACCGTGGCCGATGTCGGCAGCCTCAACGGCACGTACGTCAACCGTGAGCCGATCGACTCCGCCGCCCTGCACAACGGCGACGAGGTGCAGATCGGCAAGTACCGGCTGGTCTTCTACGCGAGCCTGCGGGGCGTCTGACCCTCCCCCGGACCCGGTCCGGGGGCACCCGAGGGAAGGTCCCATGCTGCGCAATCCGACAGGCGGCGCCGGCAACGGCTCCGCCGGCTCGGCCGGGCGGCTGGTGAGCATCGGCACGGTGCTCACCACGCTGCGTGACGAGTTCCCCGAAGTCACGATCTCGAAGATCCGTTTTCTGGAGGCGGAGGGGCTGGTCGAGCCCCGGCGCACACCTTCCGGATACCGCAAGTTCAGCACGGAGGACGTGGAGCGCCTCGCCCGCATCCTGCGCCTGCAGCGCGACCACTACCTGCCGCTGAAGGTCATCCGCGAGCAGCTCGACGCGCTCGCCCGCGGTGAGCGGATCCGCATCCCCGCGCCCACGGCGCAGGGCGACGCCGCCGACCCGTCCGATCCTGCGGGCCCCGCCGCCGTCTACGGCGAGGTGGGGCAGGAGCGGCCTCCCGCGGCCCGTGTGGGGCGGGCGGAGCTGCTCGCGGCCGTCGGCGTGGACGAGGGCCAGCTGGCCGAGTGGGAGTCGTACGGGCTGCTCGCCGAGACGCCGGGCGGCGGGTTCGACGCCGACGCGGTCACAGTCGCCCGGCTCGTGGCCGACCTGGGGCGTTTCGGACTGGAGCCGCGGCACCTGCGCGCGATGAAGGCGGCGGCCGACCGCGAGGCGGGGCTGGTGGAGCAGGTCGTCGCACCACTGCGCAAGCACCGCAACCCGCAGACCAGGGCCCATGCCGAGGCCACGATGAAGGAGCTCGCGGGGCTCTCCGTACGACTGCACGAGGCCCTGGTGCAGACCGCTCTCGGCGTCCGGTTGCGCTGAGCGCGCCGGTGGAGGTGGAGCCCCGACTACCCAAACCTGCCGAGCAGGTCCTAGGGTTGCTGTGTGAACGAGCTCGACGTTGTGGGTGTCCGGGTGGAAATGCCCTCCAACCAACCGATCGTGCTCCTGCGTGAAGTGGGAGGCGACCGGTACCTCCCCATCTGGATCGGTCCGGGGGAGGCTACGGCCATTGCCTTCGCCCAGCAGGGGATGGCGCCTGCCCGGCCGCTGACGCACGACCTCTTCAAGGACGTGCTGGAGGCGGTCGGTGAGGAGCTCACCGAGGTCCGGATCACGGATCTGCGGGAGGGCGTCTTCTACGCGGAGCTCGTCTTCGCCAGCGGGGTCGAGGTGAGCGCGCGGCCGTCGGACGCCATAGCGCTCGCCCTGCGGACGGGTACGCCGATCTACGGCAGTGACGGCGTCCTGGACGACGCCGGAATCGCCATCCCGGACGAGCAGGAGGACGAGGTGGAGAAGTTCCGCGAGTTCCTCGACCAGATCTCACCGGAGGACTTCGGCACCGGCCCGCAGTGAGATTCCGGCCACGTCGTCCGCGGCGGGTTCGAGCCCATTCGGTTAGGCCTTCCCCGCGGACGGACACGGGAAACCACTCTCAGGGTGATTATCACTCGGCGTGCCGAGTGTGGCGATCGTTGACGCACCCCTGGTGACTGCCTACCTTCGAGGTGGGCAGGTCAAGGACGGAGGGTCGGCGTGAGGATCACGGGCGACGGTACGACCGGGGGCACCCCCGTACGGAGTGGCACCGGGCCGTACCCGCTGCACGGTGGTGCGGTTGGATCCGCGCGGCGTCAGCCGGAGTCGACGCCGGTCCAGCCGGTGGGCGGGGACCCGGCGCCCGAGCAGATCGGCTACCGCGGTCCGACGGCGTGCGCCGCGGCCGGCATCACCTACCGGCAGCTCGACTACTGGGCGCGCACCGGGCTGGTGGAGCCCAGCGTGCGGGCCGCGTACGGCTCGGGGACGCAGCGCCTCTACAGCTTCCGCGACGTCGTGGTCCTCAAGATCGTCAAGCGCTTCCTTGACACCGGTGTGGCGCTGCAGAACATCCGCACGGCGGTGCGGCACCTGCACGACCGCGACCTCGCGGACCTTGAGCGGATGACGCTGATGAGCGACGGCGCCACGGTGTACGAGTGCACCTCGCCGGACCAGGTCGTGAGCCTCCTCCAGGGCGGGCAGGGCGTTTTCGGCATCGCCGTGGGCGTGGTGTGGCGAGATGTGGAGAGCGCGCTGTCGCAGCTGCACGGGGAGCGGGTGGACACCGGCGAGACCCTGGTCGGGCAGAACCCGAGGGACGAGCTGGCGGCCCGCCGCAACCGCGCGGTCTGAGCGGGCGGACCCGGGGCGTGCCCACGGCGATGTCAGTGGTGTAGGGCAGCATCGGTGCTGTGAGAGCCGCTCCGACCATCCTGCATCTGGACATGGACGCCTTCTACGCCTCTGTCGAGCAGGCGTCGAAGCCGAGCCTGCGCGGCAAGGCCGTCATCGTCGGCGGACTCGGGCCGCGCGGGGTCGTCGCCACCGCCTCGTACGAGGCCAGGCGGTTCGGGGTGCACTCGGCCATGCCGATGGGCCAGGCACGCAGGCTCTGCCCGAACGGCGCCTACCTGATCCCGCGCTTCACGCTCTACCGGCAGGTCAGCGACATCGTGATGGCCATGCTGCGGGAACTGTCCCCGCTGGTGGAGCCGCTCAGCCTGGACGAGGCCTTCGTGGACCTGGAGGCGGGCGGCGTCGCCTTCGACTCGGACTCCGCGCGGGCCACGGGCGAGAGGCTGCGGGCCGGTATCAGGGCCGCCACGGGGCTCAGCGGGTCCGTGGGGCTGGCCGGGTCGAAGATGCTGGCCAAGGTGGCCTCCGAGGAGGCCAAGCCGGCCGGGCTGCTGCTCATCGAGCCCGGGACCGAGCGGGAGCTGCTCGCGCCGATGTCCGTACGGACCCTGCCCGGGGTGGGGCCGGCCACGGGGGAACACCTGCGCCGCGCCGGGATCACCACCGTGGGGGAGCTGGCGGAGGCCGGGGAGGACGAGCTGGTCCGGATGGTCGGTCGCGCGCACGGCGCGGGGCTGTACCGGATGGCGCTGGGGCTGGACGACCGGCCGGTGGTCGCGGAGCGGGACGCGAAGTCGGTGTCGGTCGAGGACACCTTCGACGTGGACCTCCACGACCGGGTGCGGATCCGCGGCGAGGTGCAGCGGCTCGCCGACCGGTGCGTGCAGAGGCTGAGGGGCTCCGGGCACTCGGGCCGCACGATCGTGCTCAAGGTGCGGCGCTACGACTTCTCCACGCTGACGCGGTCCGAGACGCTGCGCGGGCCCACGGACGATCCGGCGGTGGTGCGGGAGGCCGCCGCACGGCTGCTGGAGGCCGTGGACACCACGGGCGGGGTGCGACTGCTGGGGGTGGGGGTGACGGGGCTCGCGGACTACACGCAGGAGGACCTCTTCGCGCAGTCGTCCGCAACGCAGGCGCCGGACGAGGACCGCGGCGCGGGTGGTACACCCGGGGCAGGCGGTACGGATGGCGCGGGCGGTACGGGCGGTACGGGCGGTACGGGCGGTGGGGCCGGGGCAGCGGAGCCGGAGGCCGCCGGCGGGGGCACGGGGCCTCTGGAGGGGCCGGAGCAGCCCGGTGAGCCGCGGGAGGCTCCGGAGCGCCGCTGGACGGCCGGGAGCGACGTACAGCACGTCCTGTACGGGCCGGGGTGGGTGCAGGGCAGCGGGGTCGGGCGGGTCACCGTGCGGTTCGAGCAGCCCGGCTCGGAGCCCGGCCGGGTGCGGACCTTCCGGGTGGACGACCCCGACCTGGCGCCGTCCGACCCGCTGCCGCTGGTGGGGGACCCGTCGTAGGAGGGGAGGGCGCGGCTGGACCGGGGCTCAGCCCTCGTCGCCCGCCAGGCGGCCGAAGTCGCGGTGGAAGTCGGACGGAAGGGTCGTGTCCAGGCCGTAGTGGTGGTAGAGCTGGAGTTCCTGCTCGGGAGAGAGGTGGCGGCCGACGCCGAAATCCGGTGCGTCCTTGATGAGGGAGCGTTCGAAGGGCACCCGCAGGGTCTCGCCGACCATCTCGCTCGGCTCCAGCGGGACGAAGGCGTCCCGGCCGAACAGGCCGGTGCGCACGGCCGCCCATTCCGGGACACCCGTGGCATCGTCGAGGTAGACCTCGTCGATGGTGCCGATCTTGGCACCGTTGCGGTCGAACGCCTTGCGGCCGATCAGGCTGCGCGGATCGATGTCGGTCTGCACGGTCCCTCCAAATGGTCGCAACTGCTCCGTAATGACTACAGAAGTGCATTTCCCCACAAGAGGCCACTCGGGGAGTCCCTTGAACCCCGCTGGTAGTCTGGATGACGGCTGTCGACCCTGTGCGGGAGAGTCCTCCGAAATGAGCAAGACGGAGGCGCCGAAGGAGCAAATCCTCCCCGGAATCTCTCAGGCATACGTACCGCACGGACGAGGCCACTCTGGAAAGCAGGGGCGGTACCGGGCGCGCAGTGCCGGTCCTTCCCCTCACCGACGGTGAAAGCCGGATGCCCGCGGGAGACCCCCGTCACGTCCGGTGAAACTCTCAGGTTGAGATGACAGAGGGGGAGGCCGTCCGGGTGCCCGCGCCGTGGTGCCCCTCGCAGGTCATATGACCAGGAGGCCTCCGTACATGACCGCCAACCGCATTCCGCTCTCCCAGCTGGAGCGAGGCATCCCCTTCGAACAGCGCCACATCGGCCCGGATGCCGAGGCGCAGGCGAAGATGCTCGCCCACGTGGGCTACGGCTCCCTGGACGAACTGACCGCTGCCGCGGTCCCGGATGTGATCAAGACCGCCGACGCGCTCGACCTGCCCGAGGCGCGGACCGAGGCCGAGGTGCTCGCCGAGCTGCGCTCGCTCGCCGACCGCAACCAGGTCCTCACCTCCATGATCGGTCTCGGCTACTACGGGACCTTCACCCCGCCGGTGATCCTCCGCAACGTCATGGAGAACCCGGCCTGGTACACGGCGTACACGCCCTACCAGCCGGAGATCTCGCAGGGCCGCCTCGAAGCCCTCCTGAACTTCCAGACGGTCGTCGCCGACCTCACCGGCCTGCCGACCTCGGGCGCCTCGCTGCTCGACGAGGGCACCGCGGCCGCCGAGGCCATGACCCTGGCCCGCCGTGTGGGCAAGGTCAAGGGCAACGTCTTCCTCGTCGACGCCGACGCCCTGCCGCAGACCGTGGCCGTCATCGAGACCCGCGCCGAGCCGATCGGCATCGAGGTCGTCGTCGCGGACCTCTCCGACGGCATCCCCGCCGAGATCGCCGAGCGCGGCGTCTACGGCGTCCTGATCCAGTACCCGGGCGCCTCCGGCGCCGTCCGGGACATCAAGCCGGTCATCGACCAGGCCCACGAGCTCGGTGCCATCGCCACCGTCTCCGCCGACCTGCTCGCCCTGACCCTGCTGAAGTCCCCGGGCGCCCTCGGCGCGGACATCGCGGTGGGCACCACCCAGCGCTTCGGCGTCCCGATGGGCTTCGGCGGCCCGCACGCCGGCTACATGGCCGTCCAGGACAAGCACGCCCGCTCGCTGCCCGGCCGCCTCGTCGGCGTCTCGGTGGACGCGGACGGCAACAAGGCCTACCGCCTGGCGCTGCAGACCCGCGAGCAGCACATCCGCCGCGAGAAGGCCACCAGCAACATCTGCACCGCCCAGGTCCTGCTCGCCGTCATGGCCGGCATGTACGCCGTCTACCACGGCCCGGACGGCCTGCGCACGATCGCGGGCCGCACCCACCGCTACGCGACGCTGCTCGCGGCCGGTCTGCGGGCCGGCGGGGTGGAGACCGTGCACGGCTCCTACTTCGACACCATCACGGTCCGCGTCCCGGGCCGTGCCGCCGAGGTCGTCGCCGCCGCCCGCGAGGGCGGGGTCAACCTCCACCAGGTCGACGCCGACCTCGTCTCCATCAGCTGCGACGAGACCACGCTGCGCGCCGACATCGAGGCCGTCTGGGCCGCCTTCGGTGTCACCGCGGACATCGAGGAGCTCGACGGGACCGCGGCGGACACCCTCCCCGAGGGCCTGCTGCGCTCGGACGCGTACCTGACGCACCCGGTCTTCCACCAGCACCGCTCCGAGACCGCGATGCTGCGCTACCTGCGCAAGCTCTCGGACAAGGACTACGCGCTGGACCGCGGCATGATCCCGCTGGGCTCCTGCACCATGAAGCTCAACGCGACCACCGAGATGGAGCCGGTGACCTGGCCCGAGTTCGGCCAGCTGCACCCCTTCGCCCCGGTGGAGCAGGCCGAGGGCTACCTCACGCTCATCAACGAGCTGGAGGAACGACTCTGCGAGGTCACCGGCTACGACAAGGTCTCCATCCAGCCGAACGCCGGCTCGCAGGGTGAACTCGCCGGCCTGCTGGCCGTGCGCGCCTACCACCGTGCGAACGGCGACGAGCAGCGCACCATCTGCCTCATCCCGTCCTCCGCGCACGGCACCAACGCCGCCAGCGCCGTCATGGCCGGCATGAAGGTCGTCGTCGTCAAGACGGCCGACGACGGCGAGGTGGACGCGGACGACCTGCGCGCCAAGATCGAGCAGTACCGCGACGAGCTCGCCGTGCTGATGATCACCTACCCGTCCACGCACGGTGTGTTCGAGGAGCACGTCGCCGACATCTGCGCCCAGGTCCACGAGGCCGGCGGCCAGGTCTACGTCGACGGCGCCAACCTGAACGCCCTGGTGGGCCTCGCCAAGCCGGGCCACTTCGGCGGCGACGTCTCGCACCTGAACCTGCACAAGACCTTCTGCATCCCGCACGGCGGCGGCGGTCCGGGCGTCGGCCCGGTCGGTGTCCGGGCCCACCTGGCCCCGTACCTGCCGAACCACCCGCTGCAGCCGACCGCCGGCCCGGAGACGGGCGTCGGTCCGATCTCGGCCGCGCCGTGGGGCTCCGCCGGCATCCTGCCGATCTCCTGGTCGTACGTGCGCCTCATGGGCGGTGAGGGCCTCAAGCGCGCCACCCAGGTGGCGGTGCTCGGCGCCAACTACATCGCCAAGCGCCTGGAGCCGCACTACCCGGTGCTCTACACCGGCCCGGGCAACCTGGTCGCGCACGAGTGCATCATCGACCTGCGCCCCCTGTCGAAGGCCACGGGCGTCAGCGTGGACGACATCGCCAAGCGCCTGATCGACTACGGCTTCCACGCGCCGACGATGTCCTTCCCGGTCGCCGGAACGCTCATGATCGAGCCGACGGAGTCGGAGGACCTCGCGGAGATCGACCGCTTCTGTGACGCGATGATCGCCATCCGCGCCGAGATCGAGCGGGTCGCGGGCGGCGAGTGGCCGGCCGACGACAACCCGCTCGCCAACGCCCCGCACACCGCGGCGGCGCTGGGCGGCGAGTGGAACCACCCCTACACCCGCGACGAGGCCGTCTTCCCGGGCGGGGTCACGGCCGCCGAGAAGTACTGGCCGCCGGTGCGCCGCATCGACGGCGCGTTCGGCGACCGCAACCTGGTGTGCTCCTGCCCGCCGCTGGACGAGTACGACGGCTGAGACTGAGGCGCCCCGCCGCTGAGGTCGGTCGTATGACATGACGAAAGGGGCCGGTCCGGGAGACTCTCCCGGACCGGCCCCTTTCGTCGTCGGGCCTCGCCGCCTACGCAGCCGCGAGCGGGCGGTGCGGGGCGATGATCTGCCCGTCCGGCAGCAGCTCACCGGTGTCCTCGAAGAGCAGGACGCCGTTGCACAGCAGGCTCCAGCCCTGTTCCGGGTGGTTGGCCACGGGGCGCGCGGCCTCCCGGTCGGCGGATTCGGCGGACGGGCAGGCTGGCTGGTGCTGGCACATGGATGCGTTCTTTCGCTGCGGTGTGGTCTGCGTGCTACGGCTCGATACCTGGTTCATGGCCGTCCCCCTGGGTCATCCCCGCAGCAGCGGGGCGCTTGCCATCAGTGTTCCCCCACGACAGCCGCTTCGCAGGGATTTCCCCGCAGCTGTCCTCATGGATTGATGACGCATCACTCGTGCGGGCGGTTCAGGCCAACTCCCCTGTCATTTCGGATGGTTCGCAGGTGACCCGGGCGGGCTAGGCCGAATGGGTCAATCGGGTCAGGCGGCGGGCGCGGCCAGCGACGGCGGGACCGGCGCCGTCGCGGGGGTGAGCCGATGGGTCAGCACGGGCAGGAGTTCGGAGACCGGATGCGGCCGGTAGGCGGCGATGCCGGGCGGCGCCGGGGCCAGCGGCACCAGCAGGTCCTCGCCGGCGGGCAGCCCGGCGGCTGCGTCCGCGCCCACCGCCCCGTGCAGCCACAGCGTCAGCATGTAGAGCTCCGGTACGGAGAGCAGCCGGGGCTGGTAGCTGGTGGCCAGCAGTTCGGCCTGGCGCAGCGCCCGCTCGGTGGCGGCGACGTAGGGGCCCTCGAAGAAATGGGAGAAGGCCCAGCCGTCGGGCGTCAGCCGGGTGTCCGCCGCCGCGACGTGGCGGTCCCCGCTGCGGATCAGGAACCGCCATCCGACGAGCCGGGTACGGGGCGGCCGGCCGGCGGACGCCAGGTCCGAGAGGTTCAGCCGGTCCAGGACATGGACGGGGAGGGGGAGTTCGGCGGTCAACTGCCCTTGGATCGTGCGCAGGGACGGGGTGTGCGCCTCATGGACGGCGGTGGGAGAACCGAGTGCCGCGAGGACGCTGCGCAGGGCGGGTGCGGGAGCCGGGGGGACATGCAGCGGCATGGTGGGTCGCCTCTCACTTGGGAGACCTGGGATCGGGGGCAGGTGCGGGACGGCGCTGTCGCATTCTGGGGCCAGAGGGGGGCCGAGGGGCAATGGCCGCGCGCCAACTCTCTGCCTCGTTTGCGGAGTTTATACGACATGTGTTCACGCAGTGTTTCGGCTAGCTGTCCCGCCTATTGCCGACAAGGCGCTTACCGGTCCCGCTGACATGGCATTCATGCCGGATGCGCGCGAAGGCGCCGCGCTGACCTCGGAGGTTACCGGAAGGGGGCTCGGCTGGAAAGCACCTGTTTTCACGGGCGGGCAAATGCCAGGCGGAATTTGCGCGAAGCGACTTGCCGGGTGAATGTGCCGAAGCACCCTTCGGCCAACCCGGCGCGCGCCCTCGCCACGCACGCCCCCGCCGCGTTATGGATCACGCTGCCGGGGCATCATCGACCGTAACGCGCGCCTGGGTGCTCTGGGCCAGGCCCACTCGAGGAGGGACGCTTCGATGGGGGAGAAGGTCGTGGCGGGCGGATTCGACCTGTCCGATCGGCAGCGGTATCGAAGGAAACTCCACGAGTGTCTGGAGGGACTGGAGCGACTTCTGGCGGAGAAGAGGTTCGATCGCCCGAAGAACATGATGGGGCTGGAGATCGAGTTGAATCTCGCGGGAACCGACGGGATGCCGCGCATGGTGAATGCCCAGGTGCTGGAGCGGATTGCCAGCCCCGATTTCCAGACCGAGCTGGGAATGTTCAATCTGGAGGTGAACGTTCTGCCGCACCGGCTCGGCGGCCGGGTATTCGACCAGCTCGCCGAAGAACTCGGCGCGGGCCTCGGCTACGCCCACCGGCAGGCCGCCGGGATCGACGCCGGAGTGGTGATGATCGGGATCCTGCCGACGCTCTCCCGCGCGGACCTGGTCCCCGGCAACCTCTCGGCGGTGGACCGCTACTCCCTGCTGAACGAACAGATCCTGATGATGCGCGGGGAGGACTTCACGCTCGACATCGACGGCGTCGAGCGGCTGATCTGGACCTCCGGGTCGATCGTGCCCGAGGCCGCCTGCACCTCCGTACAGCTGCACCTCCAGGTGACGCCCGCCCGGTTCGCGGCCGTGTGGAACGCGGCGCAGGCCGTGACCGCGGCGCAGATAGCCGTCGGCGCCAACTCGCCCTTCCTGTTCGGGCGCGAGCTGTGGCGGGAGTCGCGGCCGCCGCTGTTCACGCAGGCCACCGACACCCGGCCGCCGGAGCTGCAGGCTCAGGGGGTGCGGCCGCGCACCTGGTTCGGGGAGCGGTGGGTGGACTCGGCGTACGAGCTCTTCGCCGAGAACGTCCGCTACTTCCCCTCCCTGCTGCCGATATGCGACGAGGAGGAGCCCCTGCGGGTGCTGGCCGGCGGCGGAGTGCCGAGCCTCCAGGAGCTGGTCCTGCACAACGGCACCGTCTACCGCTGGAACCGCCCCGTGTACGGGGTGGCGGACGGGGTGCCGCACCTGCGCGTGGAGAACCGGGTGCTGCCGGCCGGGCCGACGGTCACCGACGTCGTCGCGAACGCCGCCTTCTACTACGGACTCGTACGCACCCTCGCGGACGAGCCGCGCCCGGTGTGGACCCGGCTGCCCTTCGCCGAGGCGGAGGCCAACTTCGACGCGGCCTGCCGGTACGGGATCGACGCGCGGTTGCGGTGGCCGCGCCGAGGCCGGGCCGGCGGCCTGGTCAGCGTGCCGGCGGTACGGCTGGTCCTGGACGAGCTGCTTCCGATGGCGGCGGCGGGTCTGGACGCCTGGGGCATCGAGCCCGCCGACCGTGACCACTACCTCGGCATCATCGAGGAGCGCTGTCGGCGGCGCGTGAACGGCGCGACGTGGCAGGTGGACACCTACCACCGGGCGCTGGGGGCGGGGCTGGAGCGGGACGAAGCCCTGGCCGCGACCACCCGGCGCTACAGCGAGCTCATGCACAAGGGCGACCCGGTGCACACCTGGCCCGTGGGGCTGACGGAGGAGGTGAGTGCGGCGGTGCCCGTCGTGCGCTGAGGCGCCGCGCCCCGCGCCCGCCTGTGACCCCGTGCCCCGCGCCCCCCCCGCCTGCCTACCCCGTGCCCCGCGACCCCCCTTCGGTGAACCACCCGCCCGGCCGAGGAGGCAGTATGGGGTGGTCGCAACGGGATGGCAGGACGGGAGTCGGGCGTGCGGGCTGAGCCGGAGCCGGTGTTCGTGGAGCTGGGCGAGGGCGGGCGGCGGGACCTCCTGCGCACCGAGACCCTGCTCGTCCTGGCCCTGTCGCTGGGCGCGAGCGGGGTCTCGGCCCTGATCAGCTTCATCGGTTCGCTGACCAAGCCCGGCGGTCTGAAGGACCAGGCCGCCACCCTCAACGGCTCCTACGCCCCCGGCCGGCCCTGGCTGGACCTGGCCTGGCAGCTGTTCGGCATCGCGAGCGCGCTGGTCCCCGTACTGCTGGTGGCGCACCTGCTGACACGCGAGGGTGCCCCCGGGCTGCGGGTGCTGGGCTTCGACCGGACCCGGCCGCTGTGGGACCTGGGCCGCGGCGCCCTCGTCGCGGCGGGCATCGGGAGCGCGGGCCTGGCCTTCTACCTGGGGGCCCGAGCCGCCGGCTTCAACCTCACGGTGGTGCCGGAGGCCCTGCCCGACGTGTGGTGGAAGTTCCCCGTGCTGATTCTCTCCGCGATCCAGAACGCGGTCGTGGAAGAGGTCATCGTGCTGGCCTACCTGCTGCGCCGGCTCGGCCAGCTGGGCTGGTCGCCGATGGCGGCGCTGGCCGCCAGCTCGTTGCTGCGCGGCTCCTACCACCTCTACCAGGGCGTCGGCGGCTTCATCGGCAACGTGGTGATGGGCGTCGTCTTCGTGCTGGCCTACCGCCGTTGGGGACGGGTCGGGCCCCTCGTCGCCGCGCACGCGCTGCTCGACATCGTGGCCTTCGGCGGGTACGCCCTCCTCGCGGGCAAGGTGGGCTGGCTGCCCACGCCGTGACGCGGCGGCGCACCCGATCGGCCCCGCAGGACGGGGCCGACCGCCGTGACGGTGCGACGCTGGGCGGGTGAGGAGGCACGCGCTGTGGCCGTCATGGACTCCCTGGTGCAGTTCGCCCCGTTCTTCGTGCCCGTGGTCAGCGGCCTGGTGGGCGGGGCCAGCCTCCTCATCCGGGACCACCGCGAGGCGCGCAGCGCCGACCACCACTACCGCAGGCGACTGGAGAAGGCCCAGCTGGAGATCCAGTTCATCACCGGCTGGATCCAGGCCAAGGAGCTGGCCCCGACCGACGGCCCGGCCCCCGACCCGGACCCGGGACGCTGGCTGGACGACCTCTACGCGTCGGTGCGCCGTGCCCGGGCGGACACGGGCGGCCGGCACCGGACGGGGCCCGTCTCGTTGCGGCGTCTGCTGCTGCTCGGCGAGCTGACCGGCCCGGCGAGGAGCATGCGGGTCGCGTACTGGATCGCCCTGGTCCTGTTCAACGGGGCGCTCGCGTGGTCGGTGAACGCCCTCGTCTCCGGGGTACCGGGCTTCATGCACGACGAGGGCGTCTCGGAGTCCGAGGAGATCGGCTCCTACCTGGGGCTGGCGGTCACCTTCTTCGTGATCTCGGCCGTCCTGTGGCTGTGGACGGTCCACCTGGGCGCGGCCGAGCCGGAGCAGATCTACCACAAGCGCATCGACTCGGACGCCTGGAGGGAGAACGAGCGGAAGCGACGCGGCGCGGCGGAGGCGAGAGCGGCCGCCAGGGCGCGGTCGAAGAAGGCCCGCCGGGGGCAGGGCGGCCGCAGGGGCTGACCCGCGCCCGCCCCTGCCCCGCGTCCGGCGCCCGCGCCCCGGGTCGTAGGGCTCGCATCCGTTCCGTCGCGCCGCTTCAGGGCGCGGTGAGGAGCTCCCCGTCGACGACGGTGACGGCGTGACCGGTCAGCAGGGTGCGGTCGCCGGCCAGGGTCACCCGTACCAGCCCCTGCCGGGCGCCGCCCTGGAGGCCGGTCAGTTCGGTGCGGCCCAGGCGCTGCGCCCAGAACGGGGCGAGCGCGGTGTGGGCGCTGCCGGTGACCGGGTCCTCGTCGATCCCGAAGGCGGGGAAGAAGCCCCGGGAGACGAAGTCGTACCCGCGGGAGGGGTCCTCGGCCGCGGCCGTGACGATCACTCCGCGCCTGGCGAAGGCACGCAGGGCGCCGTGGTCGGGCTCCAGCTCGCGGACGGTCTTCTCGTCGGCGAGTTCGACGACGAGGTCGCCGATGTGCGCGGCGGTGTCGTGGACGGAGAGGATCGGCGCTCCGCCGAGCGCGTGGCCCACGGCGGGCGGCGCCGCGACCGGGGTCAGCGAGGACGTCGGGAAGTCCATCGTGATCGTGCCGTCCGCGGTGGTCTCGGCCGTGAGGACGCCGCAGCGTGCGGAGAAGCGGATCAATCCCTCGGCGAGGCCGGCGGCGGCCAGCACGTGTGCCGTCGCGAGCGTGGCGTGGCCGCACATGTCGACCTCGGCGGCCGGGGTGAACCAGCGCAGCGCCCAGTCGGCGTCCCCGCCGGGCGGCAGGGGGTGGGCGAAGGCGGTCTCGGAGAGGTTCACCTCGGACGCCACCTGCTGGAGCCAGGCGTCCGGGGGGAATCCGCCCTCCAAGAGCAGGACTCCGGCGGGGTTGCCGTGGAAGGGGCGGTCGGTGAAGGCGTCGACGATTCGGATGCGCATGGACCGACGGTAGGACCGTTCCTTGATCATCGACAAAGGCCAATCCGGGGTGACTGGCCTTGTTCGAGGCGGAGGCCGGACCGGACGCCCCCTGGGCCGACGCCGGGCGGGGCTTCGACCTTGAGGCGATGCACGAGGTGCGGCAGGCCCCCGGGCGGCGTCAGGCGACCAGGCCGGCGAGCTTGCGCAGCGACTCGTTCAGCGCGGCGGTGGCCGAGTCCTTCAGCTTGCCCGCCATCAGGGAGACGGCCGCCCCGGTGAACTCGCCGTCGATGCGGACGGTGGTGGCCCCGCCGTCCGGCGTCAGCGTGTAGCGGGTCAGGACGGCGACGCCCATCGGCCCCTTGCCGGTGATGGCGAAGAGGCGTTCGTCCTCCAGCTCGGAGACGGTCCAGACGACCTCGGCCGGGAAGCCCATCATCTTCATGTTCTCGGCGAAGGTCGATCCGACGGCCAGGGTCTGGGGGCCGCCCTGCGGGAAGTTCGTGTGGGTCATGCTCCACTGCCCGTACGCGTCCCAGTCCGTCAGCTGGGACCAGAGCTTCGCGGCGGGCGCCTCGATGCGTGATTCCGCGGTGACTTCAGCCATGCGACCACCCCTTCTCGTCGGATCCGTGCGCGGAAGGTAGCCCCGGCGACCGAAACACTCAATACTGACGACCTGTCAGATCCGGCGGTTCGGGACCTGGTCTGCGGGACGTGATCTCAGGTGTGTCTCAACAGGTGTCACCGCAGTGACGCTCCTGACCCGCCCTGTCATGATGTCCGGATGCAAGCGTCAGGGAAAAACGCCGGACTGGGCCTCGCCCTCGTCTCGGCGTTCGCGTTCGGTGGTTCCGGAGTGGCTGCGAAGCCGCTGATCGAGGCGGGTCTGGACCCCCTCCACATGGTCTGGCTCAGGGTGGCCGGCGCGGCGCTCGTGCTGTCCCCGCTGGCCTGGCGCCACCGTGGCCTCCTCCTGCGCAGGCCCGCGCTGCTCGCCGGCTTCGGCCTGGTCGCCGTCGCCGGCGTGCAGGCCTTCTACTTCGCCTCCCTGTCCCGGATCCCGGTCGGAGTGGCCCTGCTGCTGGAGTACCTGGGCCCGGCGCTGCTGCTCGGATACATCCGCTTCGTGCAGCGCAAGCCCGTGACGCGGGGGGCCGCCGCGGGCGCGGCCGTGGCCGTCGTCGGACTGGCCTGCGTGGTCGAGATCTGGGCCGGGCTGAGCCTGGACCTGCTCGGTGTGCTCTTCGGCCTCGCCGCGGCCTGCTGCCAGGCCTTCTACTTCGTCTTCGCCGACCAGGGCGCCGACGGCGAGGACGCCCCCGACCCGCTCGGGGTGATCGCCTACGGGATGCTCATCGGCGCCCTGGTGATGACGGTGATCGCCCGGCCGTGGGAGATCGACTGGCAGGTGCTGGCCGGAGAGGCCTCCGTGGGCGGCACCATGGTGGCCGCGCCGGTGCTGCTCGGCTGGGTCGTGCTCGTCGCGACCGTCTTCGCGTACGTGACGGGCGTGGTCTCGGTGCGCAGGCTCTCGCCCCAGGTCGCGGGCGTGGTGGCCTTCCTGGAGGCCGTCGTGGCCACCGTGCTGGCCTGGATCCTGCTCGGCGAGCACCTCTCGACCTGGCAGATCGCCGGCGGTGCCCTGGTCCTGGGCGGTGCGTTCATCGCGCAGTCCTCCCGGCCGGCCCCGCGGCCCGCGGCAGAACCGGTCCCGGTGGACCGCGAACCCACGAGGGCCTAGGGTGACCGGCATGCATTCGACCGTGCTTCCGCCTCCCGCGTCCTAGCGGGCGGCGCCCCCACGATGACGGCCAGGCCCGGGGAGTCCCCGGGCGGGTCGGTGCTGCCCGCGAAGCGATGACCGGATCCACTCATCCTTCACGCACGCACGGAGAACACACGTGTCGAACCATTCGCCCGCCGCAGGGCGCAGTCTGCTGTACCTCGTCATCGCCGGAGCCGCCTGGGGCACCGCCGGGGCGGCCGCTTCCCTTCTCTTCCTGGCCAGTGACCTCGGCCCGCTCGCCCTGTCGTTCTGGCGGTGCGCGGGCGGGCTCGTGGTGCTGCTCGGTGTGCTCGCCCTACGGCGCAGCCGTCCCGGGCGGGGGAGGGGGCGGGCTTTTGCGGTCTCGCCGTCCGCGGGCTCCCTCATCGTGACCGGGCTGCTCTTCACCGTCTTCCAGGCCGCCTACTTCGCCGCCGTGCGCGAGACCGGGCTGGCCGTGGGCACCGTGGTCACCCTCGGCGCCGGGCCCGTGCTCATCGCGCTCGGAGCGCGCTCCTGGATGGGCGAACGCCTCGGCCGCGGCGGTGCGGTCGCCGTCGCGGGTGCGCTCGCGGGCCTCGCCGTCCTGGTCCTGGGCAGCGGCGGCGCCGAGGTGCGCCCGCGCGGCGTCGGCTGGGCGCTGCTGTCGGCGGTCGGGTACGCGGCGATGACCCTGCGCGCCCGCCGGCTCGGGCGGCTCGGCGCGGGCGGGGACCCGCTGGTGACCACCGCCTGGTCGGTCGCGGTGGGCGCGGTGTGCCTGCTGCCGCTCGCCGCCGCGGAGGGGCTGCTGGCGCACACCGCCGAACCGGGGCGGGTGCTCTGGCTGCTGCTGTACGTCGCCACCGTGCCGACGGCGCTGGCGTACGCGCTCTACTTCACCGGCGCCGCGGCGGTGCGTGCCGCGACCGTGTCGGTGATCATGCTGATCGAGCCGGTGAGCGCGGCGGCGATCGCCGTCCTCGTGCTCGGGGAGCGGCTGACCGGCGCCGTGGTGCTGGGCACCGTACTGCTGCTGGCGTCGGTCGGTGCGCTGATCGTGGCGGAGTCCCGCCGACCGGCGGGCCGGGCCGCAGGGCCGGACGAGCCCGCCGGAGCCGCCGCCGGGCGGTCGGCTCCTCAGAGCGCGGTGAGGTAGTCCGGGACGGCGATGCCGGGGTCCAGGTCCGCGGCCGGCACGGGGGTCCCGTACACCCTGCTGACCGGGACCACGCCCGCCCAGTACGGCAGGCCCAGGTCCTCGGCGTCGTCGTTCGACGGTCCCGTACGGAGCTTCGCGGACACCTCGTCCAGGTCCACCCGGATCACCGCGGTGGCGGCGAGCTCCTTGGCGCTGGCCGGCCGTACGTCGCCGGAGCGGCCCGGGGCGACGGCTTCGATCATGGCGTCCAGCGCCGTCCGGCACTCGTCCTCGTCGGTCACCTGGCGGGCGGTGCCGTGCACGACCACCGAGCGGTAGTTGAGCGAGTGATGGAAGGCCGAGCGGGCCAGCACCAGGCCGTCGACGTGGGTGACAGTGACGCAGACGGGCAGGCCCGGGTCGGTGCGGCCGGCCGCGAGCAGCGGACGGGATCCGGTGGAACCGTGCATGTAGAGCGATTCCCCGACCCGGGCGAACAGCGTCGGCAGGACCACCGGCGCGCCGTCGCGGACGAAGCCGAGATGGCAGATGTAGGCCTCGTCGAGTATCGAGTGCACCGTGTCGCGGTCGTAGCGCGCCCGGTCGCGGGAGCGGGAGGGCACCGTGCGGTCGGTGGGCTCGTACGCACCGGTCGTCCCGGTGCTCTCCGTGGTCTCCGTGGCAGGCGTGGCGGTCATAGTGCGGACTCCATTGCACTAGTGCATAATGTTGTTTGTGCTAGGAGAGTATCGGATCACAGGGCGCCGCACATCCGAAATCGCGGCCAGCATCGAATCGGGCGTGGCATCGGGGGCGCTGCCCCCCGGATCGCTGCTGCCGCCGATGCGGGAGCTGGCCGGTGTGCTGGGCGTCAACCCCAACACCGTGGCGGCCGCCTACAGGACACTGCGGGAGCGCGGTGTCATCGCAACGGACGGGCGGCGCGGGAGCCGGGTGCGCTCCCGCCCGTCGAGCACCCCGCGGGAGGCGCTGCGGACGGCGGTGCCGGCGGGCGTACGGGACATCGCGCAGGGCAATCCGGACGTGTCGCTGCTCCCCTCGCTCGACGGGGCGCTGGCGGCCGCCGCCCGCCGCTACGGGCAGGCGCCCACCCTCTACGGGGCGGACCCGGTCGCGCCCGACCTGGCGCGGATCGCCCGCGCCGGCTTCGACGCCGACGGCGTGCCGCCCGGTCCGGTCGCGGTGACATCGGGTGCGCTGGACGCGATCGAACGGGTTCTGGTCGCCCACCTGAGGCCCGGGGACGCGGTGGCGGTCGAGGACCCGGGCTGGGGCGGCGCACTCGACCTGGTCCCCGCCCTCGGGCTGCGGATGGTGCCGGTGGCGGTGGACGACGACGGGCCCCGGCCCGACGCGGTGGCCCGGGCCCTTACGGCAGGGGCGCGGGCGCTGATGGTCACCTCCCGGGCGCAGAACCCGACCGGCGCCGCGGTGGGCGCCGAGCGGGCGGGCGAGCTGCGCGAACTGCTCGCGCTGCACCCCGGCGTGCTGCTGATCGAGGACGACCACGGGAACGGGATCGTCGACCTGCCGCTGCACCCGCTGGGCGGGGTGAGCCGGCACTGGGTCCTGATCCGGTCCACGGCCAAGGCCTACGGGCCCGACCTGCGGCTCGCCGTGCTGACGGGCGACGAGGTGACCCTGGACCGGGTGCGGGGACGCCAGCGGCTGGGCCCGGGGTGGGTGAGCCGGCTGCTCCAGCACACGGTGGCGGAGCTGTGGACCTCGCACGCCGTGGACCGGGTCGCGGTCGCCCGGGCCTACGCACAGCGGCGTGACGCGCTGGTGGAGGCCCTGCGGGAGCGGGGGGTGCGGGCGCACGGGCGGAGCGGGCTGAACGTGTGGGTGCCGGTGGCCGACGAGACGGTGGTGGTCACGAGGCTGCTCGCCGCGGGGTGGGGGGTGGCCGCCGGGGCCGTTTTCCGGGTCGAGACGGGGCCGGGGGTGCGGCTGACGGTGTCCCAGCTGGACGTCGCGGACGTGCCGGTGCTGGCCGACGCCGTGGCCGCGGCGGTCCGGCCGGGCGTGGCCGGCGGACGCGGCGACTGACCGCGGGGCCGTTCATCGGCGCTCCTCAGGGCGCGCCCTGAGGAGCCGGGTGCGCCCGGCCCCCCCGGGGCGCCGTCAGGCCGGCTTGCGGGCGGCGGGTCGGGTCTGGGTGAGCGCGGCGCCCACGAGGACGATCGCGGCGCCGACCGGGGTGTTCCAGTGCAGCTGCTCGCCGAGGACGAGCACGCCCGCCGTGGTGGCGATGACGGGGATGAAGTAGGTGACCATCTGGGCCGTGGTCGGGCCGACCTCCGTCACCAGGCCGTACTGCATCTGCAGGGCCATGCCGGTGCCGAGGGCGCCCAGCGCGACCACCGACAGGGTCGGCCAGAGCGGGAACGAGGCCGGTGTCGAGGTGAACACGGCGCTGACCAGCGCGAGCTGGAGGGTGGAGACCATGAGCTGGCCGCCGGTCAGGGCCACCGGGGAGCCGGGGGTGCCGGCCAGCGTACGGCGGACGTAGATCCAGCCGACGGGGTAGCAGAGCGAGGCCAGCAGGGCGAAGGCGGTGCCCTTGGCGTCGACGCCGGAGAAGCCGTTCCAGGCGCCGAGCACGGTCAGCACGCCGAGGAAGCCGAGTCCCAGGCCGGCGAAGCGGCGGCGCGTCGGCCGGTCCTCGGAGAGGGCCACCAGCGACAGCGCCATGCCCCACAGGGGGGACGTGGCGTTGCAGATGCCGGCCAGGCTGGACGGAATGCTCAGCTCCGCGTACGCGAAGAGGGAGAACGGCGCGGTGTTGAGCAGGAGCGCGGCCACGGTGAGGTGGCCCCAGGTGCGCAGGCCCCGGGGGAGCGGCTCACGGCGGAGCAGGAGTACGGCGAGGAGCGCGAGGGCGCCGAACAGGACCCGGCCCAGGGCCACCTGGAAGGGCGCGAACGCCTCGGTGCCCACCTTGATCAGCAGAAAGCTGAAGCCCCAGATCACCGAGAGGATCGCGAACCGCACGCGCCAGTCGAGGAGGCCGCTCCGACGGGTGGCCGTGGTCGGCGCCGTCGCGGTCGCGGTGGCGGTGGCGGTGGCGGGCGCCGTGGAGGGGGTCGGGAGGGTCGGCCGAGGGGCTGCGGGTGCGCTCATGCCCCTTACTGTGCTCGTATCAACTTCGTAGGACAAGCGAGAGTTTCTCGGGATGACGGCGTAGCATTGCTTACATGTTGAACCTGGAGCGCCTGCGCACCCTCGACGCCCTCGCCCGCCACGGCTCGGTCAGTGGTGCGGCCGACGGACTCCACGTCACCACCTCCGCCGTGTCGCAGCAGATGGCCAAGCTGGAGCGCGAGGTCGGCCAGCCGCTGCTGGCCAGGAACGGCCGCGGGGTCCGCCTCACCGACGCCGGACGGCTGCTCGCCGACCACGCGGCCCGGATCATCTCCCAGGTGGAGCAGGCCCAGGCCGATGTCGAGGCGCAGCGCGGGTGCGCCGTCGGCGAGCTGCGCATCGGCGCCTTCCCGACCGCCATGCGCGGGCTGCTGCCCCGGGCCCTGTCCGCGCTGCGCACCGGCCACCCGGAACTGCGGGTCCGGGTGCGCGAGCAGGAACCCGAGGAGAGCATGGCGGCCGTCGTGCGCGGCGACCTCGACATGGCACTCGCGATCGACTGGCACAACAAGCGGATGCCGGTGCCCGCGGAGCTCACCCGCACGCACCTGCTGGACGACTCGGTCGACATCGCGGTCCCGGCCGGGCACCGGCTGGCGGACCGCGCCACGATCTCCCTCGCCGAGTTCGCGGACGACGAGTGGATCTCCTGGAACGAGGGCCAGTTCTGTTACGAGTGGCTGGTCTTCACGCTGCGCGGCACGGGCATCGAGCCGCGTATCGCGCACATCGCCGAGGAGCACCACACCCAGCTCGCCTTCGTGGAGGCCGGCCTCGGGGTGTGCGTCGCGCCGAAACTGGGGCGCGGGCCGGTGCCGCCGGGAGTGCGGCTGCTGCCCGTCTGCGACGCCGTACGCCGCCACGTGTACGCCGTATGGCGGGCGGACGCCGACCGCCGGCCCTCCATCCGGGCCGCGGCCGACGCCCTCCGGGCGACGGCCGCCGAGCTCCAGCACGCGTAGGGGGTCTCCGGCGGATCGTGGCAGGGTCCGGGTCGCCCGACCCTGATCCGCCGGACACCCCCTACGCCGTCAGATCTTGCGGAAGTCCCAGGAGACGACCGTGTCCGGGGTGAGGCGGATCCAGGCGTGCCGTCCGTCGTGCGGCATCTCCTCGATCCCGAAGTTCTTGACCGGGAAGATCCGTTCGGGCTCCGCCAGTTCGGGGCACGGTTCGCCCGTACGCGGGGCCTCTCCCACGAACACCGCGCTGCCGGACAGTTCCACGCCGCGTAGTTCGTCGTACGACTCGCCCGCGTCCACGACGACCGAGATCCGCGGGTCCTTGCGCAGGTCCGCCCAGCGGCGGCTGCGGGTGATCGAGTACAGCCACAGCGAGGTGCCGTCCCACGCGAACCACAGGGCGCCCACGTGCGGGCGCCCGTCCGGCGAGACCGTCGCCACGCGGCAGGTCCGCTGCTCCCGCAGGAACGCATCCACTTCCGCCCCGCTCATCATGATGCGGCGCCCCCGCCGCTGAGTCCCGTCCATCGGCCCCGCACCCCTTCACATCTGACTGTGTGTCAGGAAGCATGAGGGCTCTTCCGACGCCACGCCAGGGGGAGTCATGCCGGATCTCGATCCCGCCACCACCGCGCTGCTCACCGTCGAGTGCCAGAACGGCGTCGTGGGCGAGGAGTCCGCGCTGCCCGAACTCGCCAAGGAGGCACGGGACTCCGGGATGCTGGGGCGGGTGGCCGCGCTGGTCGGGGCCGCGCGCGGGGCGGGCGTCCAGGTGCTGCACGCGGTCGCCGAGCGGCGGCCGGACGGGCTCGGGGCCAACAGCAACGCGCGGCTCTTCCGGGCCGCCGGGAAACTGCCTGTGCGGCAGCTGACCGGGAGTCGCGCGGTGGAGGTGGCCGCGCCCATCACCGTGGCCGACCGGGACCTCGTCGTGCGCCGGCTGCACGGGCTCTCGCCCATGGCCGGCACCGGCCTCGACGCCCTCCTGCGCAACCTCGGGATCCGGACCCTCGTCGTCACCGGGGTCTCCTCCAACATCGCGATCCCGAACACCGTCTTCGACGCCGTCAACCTCGGCTACCAGGTCGTGGTCCCCGCCGACGCCATCGCCGGAGTACCCGCCTCCTGCACCGCCGAGGTGATCCGCAACTCGCTCGCGCTCGTGGCGGCCGTCACCACGACCGAGGCGCTGCTCGAAGCGTGGACCCCCGGGAGCTGACCGGAGCGCACACATCCGGACAAGCTGGGTAGCCGCCCGATGAACCCGGGGCGCCCGGGAACGGTGCGGTGCCCGCAACGTCGCAGGTCACCGTCGGGACCGTGCGGTGATCGCACAGGGTGACGGAATGGTCGCACCCTGTCTGACCTGCTCGAACGACCATTCGTCTACCGATATCCGAACGGCGTGTCCGTAAATCGGTCGCCGATGTGCAATGCACCTTGGGCTCAGTCAAGATTCGAGGCAACGGCACGCGATTTCGAAAGTGAATATCGCGTTCAACCAATGAATCGAAAGTGAGTCTTCCCGTGCGTCACCGTCGCTCAGTCGCTGTCTCCGCCGCCGCGCTCCTCTGTCTGGCCGGTGCGACCGGCATCGCGCAGGCTCAGCCCGACAGCCTCTACGCCCCCTCGGCCATGGTCTTCAGCGTCGCCCAGGGGGACGACGCTGACGCGGCCACCGTCGTCCGCGCCACCACGCTCAGCTGCGCGCCCGGCGCCCAGGGGACGCACCCCGACCCCGAGGCCGCGTGCGCGGCCCTGAAGTCCACCGGCGGCTCGTTCGACCGACTGCTGTCCGCGCCGAACCCGGACCGGGCGTGCCCGATGCACTACGCCCCCGTCACCGTGTCCGCGGTCGGCGTGTGGGAGGGCCGCCGGGTCGCCTGGGACCACACGTTCTCCAACTCCTGCACCATGGCGGCGACCCTGAACGGCAACGCGGTCTTCGCGTTCTGACCGGGCGCCTCACCGGACGGCGCCACGGGAGGGGGCGCCGTCCGGATCGCGCTCAGGCCGTCGGGAGTTCCCGTGCCGGCAGGCGGCCCGCCCGCACCGCGTCGACGAGAGCCTGGTGATCGCGTTCGTTCTGGTCGGCGTACGCCTCGGCGAACTCCGCGAGCGCCCGGTCGAAGACGTCACCCCGGCCGAGGTAAGAGGCGATCGCCACCCGGTCTCCGGACCGCGCGTGCGCGCGGGCCAGGGTCATGCCGCAGGCGTTGCCGAAGGTCTCCAGCTGTGCGGGCGACATCGTCTCCGGCATCGCGATGCCCTTCCAGTCGCGCAGTTGGCGGATGTAGAAGTCCCGCTTCCTGCCGTCGATGCCGTCCACCCTCTCCCAGCCGAGGAAGATGTCGCTCGCCGCCTGCATCAACCGCTGCCCCGACACCACGCGCTCGCCCTGGTTCGCGTACAGGCTGGCGCCGACGTGGTCGGCGAGCACGGAGGTGTCGGCCTCCTTGGCCTGGAGGAAGAGCGGGTCGCGGTCGTCCCTGCCGAGCAGCAGCAGGATCCAGCAGCGGGTGCCGACGCTGCCGACGCCGACCACCTTGCGGGCGACGTCCACCAGGCGGTAGTCCTCCAGCAGCGCCCGCCGGTTGCTCTCCAGCGTGTGCCCGTAGTGGCCGACCAGTGCGCTCAGCCGGCCCACGAGCTCGTCGCGCTCGTCCTCCGGCAGCAGGCCGCCGAGCGGCACCAGCAGCGGGGGGTCCGCCGCGATCCGCGGGGTGCCGTCGACCACCTCGGTGAGCTTGTCGAAGACCTGCAGGGTGTCGCGCGACCGGGCCTTCGCCATCGCCGTGGCCAGCTTCCGGCGGGCGGGTTTGTCGAGCTGTTCGGTGACGAGGGCCTCCAGGCCCTCCGCGTCGATCTTGGCGTACCAGACGTCGAGATTGCCCATCCCGGCGAAGCGGGTCATCGCCTCGCGGTACGAGCGCACCACGGAGTTCACGATGCGGGCGCGCTCGGCTTCGTCGAAGCCGTTCGCCCGGGCGGCGATGACCAGACTCGCGGACAGCCGTTTGACGTCCCACTCCCAGGGGCCGGGCAGCGTCTCGTCGAAGTCGGCGATGTCGAACATGAGCCGCCGCTCGGGCGAGGCCAGCATGCGGAAGTTCAGCAGGTGGGCGTCACCGCAGAGCTGGACCGCGATCCCCGAGTCCGGGGTGCCGGCCAGATCGGACGCCATGATCGCGGCGGCTCCCCGGTAGAAGCGGAACGGGGACTCCGTCATCCGCGCGTAGCGGATCGGGACCAGCTCGGGCACGCGTGTCGCGGACTGCGCCTCCAGGATCGCCAAGGGATCCGGCCGGCCGGGAGAGGGCTGGTACACGCCGTGCCCCGACCGGGGGCAACGGCTCCGGGCCTCCCTGCCGATGGCCGCGCGCTCCTCGGGCGTGGCCTTGGGCACCGCGCGCATCGCGGTGATCGCACTCCGGGACATCGAGGCCCTCCTGACCGACTGCCTCACCGACCGCCTGGCCTGACGGATCTGCCTGCGCGTTGGCCGGGTCCCGGGGTGCCGGTGGACGGCCGTTTCCGCGTCAGCCCATGGCGTCCATCTCGGCCTGGGCCTCGGCCTCGGCGACGGCGATGGCCACGCCGAGCGCCTTGGTGATGTTGCCCGCGGCCGTCATGACGCGAGCCGTGCCGACGATCGGGGCGATGGCCACCAGCACGTCCTGCAACTGCTCCGCCGTCAGCCCGGCCTTGAGGGCGGGGTCGATGTGCGCGACGTAGGAGATCGGGGGAGCGTCCGAGGCGGCGAGGGCCGCGATCCGGATCAGGAGCAGCATGTTCGCGTCCATCCCGCAGCGTTCGAGCGAATCGCCCGTCATGGCGGCGAGGGTGTCCAGAACCGGGGTTTCAGATGCAGTGGACATGTCGCATGTCCTCCTGGGGTGTTGTCGCGCCCTGGCGCGGGGAATGGGACCGAGGGAACGGCCGCCCCGAGTCCCGGCACGCCCTCGTCCTCAACTCTAGGTCTGCCGAGCGCCGGGCGCGCGAGGGCGCGCAGCGGTCACCGTACGAGACGGGCGCGCTGCGCAGGGGAACCGGCCGAAGGGCTTCGCCACGGGGCTCCGGCCCTGCCCGGATGGTCTGCGCCCTCGTCCACGACGACCCGGTGGCCGGCTGTCCGACCGGCTGACTTCCGGGCGGGTCGTCCGGCCCGTCAGGTCGGCGGCTGGAAGCATGCACGCATGGCTTCCAGGGCAGGCACGGCGACCGGGACCCCGTCGAAGGCACGACTCGTCCTGCTGACACTCGCGGCGGGCCAGTTCCTGATGGCGCTCGACAGCTCCGTCATGAACGTCTCCATCGCGACGGTCGCCGACGACATCGGCACGACCGTCACCGGGATCCAGGGCGCCATCACGGCCTACACCCTCGTGATGGCCATGCTCATGATCCCCGGCGGCAAGGTCGGGGTGCTGATCGGCCGCAAACGCGCCTTCCTCATCGGCTGCGTCATCTACGGCTGCGGCTCCCTCGTCACCTCGCTCGCCCCCAACCTCACCGTGCTGCTGATCGGCTGGTCGTTCCTGGAAGGCGTCGGGGCGGCGCTCATCCTGCCTGCCATCGTCGCGCTCGTCGCCGGCAACTTCCCCGTGGAGCGCCGCCCAGCCGCCTACGGTCTCGTCGCGGCGGCCGGCGCGATCGCCATCGCGCTCGGCCCCCTCATCGGCGGAATCGCCACGACCTACTTCTCCTGGCGGTGGGTCTTCGCCGGCGAGGTGCTGATGGTGGCCGGCATCCTCCTGCTCGCCCGCCCCATCGCGGACGCCGTGAGCGAGGAACGCCCCCGCATCGACCTCGTCGGCGCCGTCCTGTCGGCGCTCGGGCTCGGGGTCTTCGTGTATGGCGTGCTCCGCTCCGACGAGTGGGGCTGGTTCAAGCCGAAGGCGGGCGGGCCCGCCTGGTTGGGGGTCTCCCTGACCGTCTGGCTGATGCTGCTCGGGATCTTCCTGATCTGGCTCTTCCTCCGCTGGGAGCACCGTCTGGTGCGGCGGCGCCGGGAGCCCCTGGTCGACCCGGCCATGCTGCAGAACAGGCAGCTCGCCGGCGGGCTGACCATGTTCTTCTTCCAGTACCTCGTGATGATGGGCGTCTTCTTCGTCGTCCCGCTCTACCTGTCGGTGGCCCTCGGACTGTCGGCACTGGCCACCGGCGCCTGGCTGCTGCCGCTGTCGGTGACGCTGCTGGCCGCCGCTGTCCTGATCCCGCGGCTCCTCCCGGACGTGTCGCCGCGCCGTGTGGTCCGGCTCGGGACCCTGGCCCTGCTCGTGGGAGCGGTGGTCCTGATGGCGGCGCTCGACGCGGACGCCGGGGCGGAGGTGGTCACCGTGCCCCTGCTGCTGATCGGGTTCGGGATGGGCGCGCTGGCGTCCCAGCTCGGTTCGGTCACGGTGTCGGCGGTGCCGCAGTCGCAGTCCGCTGAGGTCGGCGGCGTCCAGAACGCCGTCACCAACCTCGGCTCCTCCATCGGCACGGCACTCGCCGGATCGATCATGATCGCGTCGCTCACGTCCTCCTTCCTGGCCAGCGTCCAGGCCAACCCGGCCGTCCCGAGCAGTGTCAAGAGCCAGACGACCGTACAGCTCGAAAGCGGCGCACCCTTCCTGTCGGACGCCCAGCTGGAGAGCGCCCTCGCCGCAGCCGGCGTCAGCCCGGAGGCGGCCGAGGCCGCGCTGGAGGCGAACAAGGAGGCGAGGCTGGACGGGCTGCGGGCTGCCCTTTCCATCCTGGCCTTCGCGGCGCTCATCGCACTGTTCTTCACCCAGCGCATCCCGACGGTCCAGCCCGCGGCGGCGGAGCCCGGCGCGCCCCCCGCGTGAGTGCCGCACGGAACGGACCCGCCGGATCCTCCCGGAGCGGAAAATCCTTTGATCGTGCAAAGGAGTGATCGCGACCCGCCATGTCACGCCCTTGCGTGAGGGCGGCTCGCTCCCGGGGACCGTCGAGGCCGACGACGGCCGCGGTTTCCCGGGGCCGGGACTCAAGGCCGCCGTCGGCTGCGGTGTCCTGCCGGATCGGTCACTGTCCGGCCGCCCGCTACCGGTCCGTCAAGGCGGCCGGACAGTCCCATTGGCGTGCCCGGCACCGTGGACGATGTGCTCGTCCTCAGGGCCCGGTGGTCCCGCCCTGATGGGGCCGAGTGGCCCCTGCCGTAGGGCTGTAAGCCCCACCTGTCCATCGCACAGGCGAAGTTAGCCTCGCCTTACCAGATGTTCCTCCTGCGGGGCGGTACCGCCGCGGGGCGCGATGTGATGGAGACGCAGATGATTGGCTCTGGTGGGGTGCACGAGGAAGCGAGCGCACGCGGGACCGTCGTCACGGAAGCCGCGCCGCGCTCATTGGCGGACCTCGTCCCCGGTGCTCGTGCCACGGTGGCGCTCGTCGTCGCCGACGGGGCGCCCGCCATGGTCCGTCGGTTGCACGACCTCGGGTTCACGCCCGGCGCGGTGGTGGAGGCCGTACGCAGGGCACCGCTGCGCGACCCGATCCTCTACCGGGTCAAGGACTACGAGGTGTGTCTTCGACGGGCCCAGGCGGCATGCGTGCACATCGTCGAGGTGAAGCGGTGAGCACCGGCTGCCACGACGCCGCAGGCGCCGACGCCCCCCTGACCGCAGCGCCGCGGATCGCCCTGGTCGGCGCCCCCAACTCGGGTAAGACCAGCGTCTTCAACGGCCTCACGGGCCTGCGCGCCAAGACCGGCAACTACCCCGGGGTGACCGTGTCGCGCTACACCGGGACCGCCCGGACGGGCCACCACCTGCACACGATCGAGGATCTGCCCGGCACCTACGGCCTGGAGCCGATCAGCCCCGACGAGCGGATCACCGTCGACGTGCTCGACGGCCGGCTGGAGGGTGCGGACCGGCCGGACGCGCTGCTGGTCGTGGTGGATGCCACCACGCTGCGGCGCTCCCTGGGGTTCCTTGCCCAGGTCCTGGCCCGCGGGCTGCCGAGCTGCGTGGTGGTGACGTTCACCGACGAACTGGCACGCCGCCAGGGACGTTTGGACGTCGACGCGTTCGCGCAGGCGCTCGGTGTGCCGGTGCTGCCCGTGGTCGGCCACCGCGGGCTGGGCATCGCGCAGCTACGCGAGCGGCTCACCACGTGGCGCACCTGGCAGACACCGGCCGTTGCGCCGCCCGCCGACCCGGGCGAGCAGGACGCCTGGGCGGAATCGGTCCTCGCCTTCGCCGGCTACCGGCCGCCCGAGCGCCACCGGGTCACCCGGCGGGTGGACGCGGTGCTGCTGCACCCGGTGTGGGGGACGGCGGTGTTCTTCGCGGTCATGGCGCTGTTCTTCCAGACCGTCTTCACAGTCGCCGCGCCGATGCAGGACTGGGTGGAGACGCTGTTCGCATGGCTGTCGGACAAGGTGCACACCCAAGTCGGCAACCCGTGGCTGTCCGGGCTGCTGGGGGACGCCCTGATCGGCGGTGTCGGGGGCGTGCTGGTGTTCGTTCCGCAGATCGTGCTGCTGTTCCTGCTCCTGGCCCTGCTGGAGGGGGTGGGCTATCTGCCGCGGGCGGCATTCCTGATGGACCGGGTGATGGCGCGTTTCGGTCTGGAGGGCCGGGCGTTCGTGGCGCTGCTGTCGTCGTTCGCGTGCGCCATACCGGGCATCATGGCTACGCGTACGCTGCCCTCGGCCAGGGACCGCCTGGCCACGATGATGGCCGCGCCCCTGATGACCTGCTCGGCGCGGCTGCCGGTCTACGTGCTGCTCATCGGACTGCTGGTCGACCCGACCGTGACAGTCGGCCCGTTCGGTGCGCAGGGGCTGGTCATGTTCGGCCTGTACTTGCTGGGTGCAGTCTCCGCGATGCTGGCCGCCTGGGCGTTCAAGAGACTCGGCGACCGGCACGGTCAACCTGTGCCCTTCTTCATGGAGCTGCCGCCCTACCGGCTGCCCGCCCCGCGCGCGGTGCTGGCGGCGATGTGGTCCTCCGCGTACGCATTCCTGCGCAAGTGCTCGACCGTCATCGTGGCCACCAGCGTCGTTCTGTGGCTGCTGTTGAACCTGCCCCTGCACACGGACGCGCAGCTGCGCGCAGCCGGCGTCGACACCACCGACTCCGTTGCCGTGTCCGCCTACACCGTCGACCACAGCCATGCCGCCGACCTGGGCCGCCTGGTCGCGCCGGTCTTCGACCCGCTGGGCTTCGACTGGCGCATCAACGTCGGTGTGCTGTCGGCCCAGGGCGCCCGGGAGACCTTCGTCGCCACCCTCGGGCAAGTCGCCGCCGCCGAAGACCCCGAACGCCCCGACCAGGCACTGCAGGCCATGACCTACCCCGATGGACCACGTGCGGGAGAGCCGGTGTTCACCGCGCCCACCCTTGCCGCGCTGTTGGTGTACTTCGTGTACGCGCTGCAGTGCATGGCCACTGTGGCCGTCCTGCGCCGGGAGACCGGCACCTGGCGATGGCCGCTGACGGCCTTCACCTATCTGACCGTCCTGGCCTGGCTGATGGCCTACGTGGCCCGGACCGTCACCGTTGTGCTGGGCGGGTGAGCCGCGGCGATGATTCCCGTACACCCCCAGCCGGTGCCCGGTCGGTCCGACCGGCTTCGGTGGATCATTCCCGCAGGAGTCCTCGCCGGCACCGGCCCGCTCGCCGAGGTCCCCGCACCGCTGGCCGCCCTGCTGAGCGACGGTACGCTGGCGCGGATCGCCCTGGAAGGCGAAGCCGTCGTCACCCGTCTCGGTGCCGGCCGCACATGGCACGAAGAGGGCGCCAGGGTCCGCACCGCACTACATGCCGCCCTGGACGAACCCGCGGGATGGATCGCGGTCACCGGGACCGCCCCCGGCGACGACGACGCGCGGCTGTACGGCGCGGCGCAAGAGGTCCTGGCCGGGGAGGTGGGTGACTTCGCACGGTCCCACGGCGGCGGCATAGACCTCGTCGAGGTCCGCGACGGAGTCGTCACCGTCCGCCTCGGCGGTGCCTGTCACGGCTGCCCAGCCTCCTGGTTCACGCTGCACCAGCGCCTGGAATGTCAGCTGCGGCTGCGTCATCCCGGGGTGCGGGAGGTGCGTAACGCCGCCTCACCGGTGAGCCCGTTCGGCCGGCCGTACGACTCCCGTGGGGCGTCCGCCTGACGGTGTCGGCGTCGCCGCGCACCCTTGCGCCCTGACTTCGCCGACGATGCACGAGGTCAGGGCGCAAGGGTGCGCGGGACGTGCCCGGCGGCTACGCGGCCCCGGGAGCGTGGTCGGTCTCACCGGCCCACCGGGCGGCGCGTTCTGCGGCATGCCGGGCCGCGGCGGTCACGGCGTTCGGTCCTCCTCCCGCCTGCCCCGCCGCATACCCGACGAGGAAGGTCGTCAGCGGGGCGGCGGGCCGGGCGACTCCGTGAGCGGCGTCGCCCGCGAGTGCGAGAAACAGGGCCCGGTCGACTTCGAGGCCGATCCCAGGATCGGCCTGTACGGCAGCCGTCCATTCCTTCAGGACGTCGTCCATGGTGATCTTTCCCGGGCCGGGAGGAGGCGGTGTGGAGCGCTGCCGTCGGTCAAAGGAGGCTGCTCCAGTACGGCCAGAAGCGGGTGAGCACAAGCAGGATGATCACCCCGTACCAGGCGGCGAGGAGCATCCAGTGCGTGTCGCGGACGATGTCCAGTACACCCCGGGGCGCGGGGAGGATGCCCCCTTCCAGGCAGTGCAGTGTCAGGTACCAGAACAGGGCGATGGTGACGGCCCAGACGACGGCGCAGTAGGGGCAGAGCTTGTTGAGCTCGTACAGCGACTGCACGATCAGCCAGTGCGCGAACACCACTCCCACCAGCGCCCCGGCGTCAAGGGCCAGCCACAGTCGGCGGTGCAGGCGTGCCCCGGCCAGCACTGCGACGCCCAGGGCGGTCACGGCGGCGAAGGCACCGAGTCCGAGCAGCATGTTGGGGAAGCCGAAGAGGTTGCCCTGCGGGCTGGACATGACGCTGCCGCAGCTCACGACGGGGCTGATGTTGCACGGCGGCTGGTACGCCGGATCCTTGAGGAGCCGCCAGTCGTCCACGGCGAGCTGGAAGGAGGCGAGCCAGCCGACGATCCCGGCGAGGACCATCACCCGTCCCGTGCGGCGGCGCGTGCCCATCGCCGGCCGGCGCCGGACGGTCGTCGCGTCCGGCGCCGACGTGGTCCCGTGGCTCATGCGGCTCGCCGTGAGCCGGAAGTGGGCCGGGTCCGGCCCGCGCTCGTCGGCGCCGCGGTGGCCAGTGTGGCCCGACGCCGGTAGACGAGGTACGGGCGGGCCAGATATCCGATGGGGGCGCTCCACACGTGGACCAGCCGGGTGAAGGGCCAGGCCGCGAAGAGCAGGAAGGCGCTCAGGGCGTGCAGCTGGAACAGCAGCGGTGCGCCGGCGATGGCCTCGGGTTGCGGCTGGAGGAAGAACAGGCCGCGGAACCAGACGGAAACCGTGGAGCGGTAGTCATAGCCGGTGCCGAAGACGTTGTGGGCGAAGGTGGCGGTGATCCCCAGCAGGACGGTGGCGGACAGCAGGGGGAAGAGCAGTTTGTCGCTGCGGTCGGTGCCGAGCCGGATCGATCGTGTCAGCAGTCGGCGGGCGCACAGCATCCCCAGTCCGGCGACCATCGCGACGCCCGCCACCGAGCCGGCCCAGACGGCCGTGGTGTGGTACGCGTGCTCGGTGACGCCGAGGGCCTCGGTCCAGGAGTCGGGAACGGCGAGTCCCACGACATGCCCGGCGATCACCATGAAGGCGCCGAGGTGGAACAGCGGGCTGCCGAAGCGCAGCCAGCGGTGTTCGAGGAGCTGGGTGGTGCGGGAGGTCCAGCCGAACTGGTCCTGGCGGTAGCGCCAGACGTGCCCGACAGCGAACACCGCGAGACAGATGTAGGGGACGGCGACCCACAACAGGAGATCTGCGCCGCTCGTGGACGGGGCGGCCTGGGGGGTCGGTACGGCGTTCATCGAGGGCCTTCCATACGGCTGGTCGGAGCGGGCGGCACACAGGTCGGCGGGGCGGCCGTCGGCGGCGCGAACGTGCCCGGCGGTGCGAACTCGCCGTCCCCGTAGGTCCCGTAGGGGTCGAGGCCGACTTCCTCGTTCGGCGGGCCCTCGGCGACGAGCCGGGCCACCGCCGCGCGGTCGGCCTCGGTGGGCGGCGGAAGCAGGGTGAGCAGGGCGGCCAGCACGTGCCGGTACGGGGAGTCGGCGTCGGTCAGCGCCTGGTGGATCAGCTCAAGCCCGCGCCGGTGCTGGCGCAGCGGTGCCTCGCCCCCACCCGGTCCCACGAGGGCGGCGAACTCCAGTACGACCGGCAAGTGGTCGGGCAGTTCTCCCCGGTCGGTGTTCCAGCCCCCGGCCTTGTAACGCTGGTTCAGGGTGAGCAGGGCCATGCCGCGGCGGCGGGTGTCGCCGTGAAGGTAGTACGTGACGTAGAGGCTGCTCTTGCGGCGCAGGTCGAACATCTCGACGTAGTGACGCTCCAGCGCCTCGGGATCCTGTGCGGCGAACCAGTCGGTGAACCGGGCGAGGTGTTCCGCCGCAGGCGTGGCCGGGAGGGCCTGAACCACGGTGGTCAGCTCCGACCGGCCTTCGGTCAGCTCGGCGTCGGGATACTGCAGGAGCAGCGACACGAGCCGCAGGATCAAGGAGCGGCCCGCCGTCTCCTCAGGTGTGAGCTGGGACGGCCGACGTACGGCCGCGCGGACGCGGGTGCGGACGAGGGCGGGAAGCGTTGAGGGCAGCGGGCTCACGGACGTCCTCCGGCAGGGGCTTCGGGTGTGCGGCGACGCAGGGTGGGGATGCCGAGCATCACGCGGCGGCCGTCGGTGGGCTGTGGGTCGCCGGAGGACTCGACCGGGCATCGGTTCTCCATCGCGGTCAGCGCGGCGGCGTCCTCCTTGTGCGCGGCGGGGACGACGTACCGGTCGGCGTACTTGGCGACCGCGAGTAGCCGGTGCAGGTCCTCCGCCTCGCGCGCGGTCAGGCCGACGGCCTTGAGTACGGCCTCGTCGCCGGACTCGCCGAGGGTGCGTTCGCGCATGTACGAGCGCAGCGCGGTGAGCTTCATCAGCACACCTGCGACGACGTCCGTGTCCCCGGCGGTGAACAGTTCCGCCAGGTACTCCAGCGGGATGCGCAGCCGGGTGACGGCGGCGAAGACGTGGTCGGGGTCGTCCTGGTTTCCGCCCGCCGTGTCGACGGCGTCCAGGACCGGGGAGAGCGGCGGCACGTACCAGACCATCGGCATCGTGCGGTACTCCGGGTGCAGCGGGAGAGCCACCTTGTACCGCATGACCAGGTCGTACACGGGGGAGCGGCGGGCCGCGTCCAGCCAGTCCTCCGGTATACCGGACTCCCGCGCCGCCGCGATCACTTCGGGGTCGTGCGGGTCGAGGAAGACACCGCGCTGGGCGTCCAGCAGGTCCTTCTCGTCCGGGGTGGCCGCGGCCTCGCCGACCCGGTCGGCGTCGTACAGCAGCAACCCCAAGTAGCGCAGGCGTCCCACGCAGGTCTCGGAGCAGACGGTGGGCTGGCCGGCCTCGATGCGCGGGAAGCAGAAGGTGCACTTCTCGGCCTTGCCGGTGGCGTGGTTGACGTAGACCTTCTTGTACGGGCACGCCGTCACGCACATCCGCCAGCCCCGGCAGCGGTCCTGGTCGACCAGCACGATGCCGTCCTCGACCCGCTTGTACATCGCGCCCGACGGGCAGGCGGACACGCAGGCGGGGTTGAGGCAGTGCTCGCACAGCCGGGGCAGGTGGAAGAGGAAGGTCTGCTCGAACTCGAACTTCACCTTCTCCGCCCAGTCCCCGGACAGGTTGGGGTCGCCGCCCGCGTGCTCGGGCGCGCCGCCCAGGCCGTCCTCCCAGTTCGCGCCCCAGGTGATCGCGGTGGGCTTGCCGGTGAGGACGGAGCGGGGACGGGCGACGGGGATGTCCTTCTGGGCCGGGGCGCTGACGAGATTGTCGTAGTCGTAGGTGACCGGCTCGTAGTAGTCCTCGATGGACGGCAGGTCCGGGTTGGAGAAAAGGGACAGGAGACGCTTGATCCGCCCGCCGGAGCGCAGGACGAGACGCCCACGCTTGTCGAGCATCCAGCCGCCCTTCCACTGCTCCTGGTCCTCGTAGCGGCGCGGGTAGCCGACACCGGGCTTGGTCTCGACGTTGTTGAACCAGGCGTACTCGACACCGGTGCGGTTGGTCCACGTCTGCTTGCAGGTCACCGAGCAGGTGTGGCAGCCGATGCACTTGTCGAGGTTCATCACCATCGCGATCTGTGCCATCACGCGCATGTCAGTACTCCACATCCTGCGAGCGACGGCGGATGACCGTGACCTCGTCGCGCTGGTTGCCGGTCGGTCCGTAGTAGTTGAAGGCGTAGGTGAACTGCGCGTAGCCGCCCGCGAGGTGGGTGGGCTTGAGCAGCAGCCTCGTGAGTGAGTTGTGGATGCCGCCCCGCTTGCCGCTGACCTCGGTCTTCGGCACGTTCACGTTGCGGTCCTGTGCGTGGTACATGTACACCGTGCCCTCGGGCATGCGGTGGGTGACCACAGCCCGGGCGGCGACAACGCCGTTGCGGTTGTACGCCTCGATCCACTCGTTGTCCTTGACGCCGATCTTCTCGGCGTCGGCGGTGGACATCCAGATCGTGGGCCCACCCCGGGAGAGGTCGAGCATGTACTTGTTGTCCTGGTAGTTCGAGTGGATGGACCACTTCGAGTGCGGGGTCAGATAGCGGACGGTGACCTCCGCGCGGCCGTCCTCGCCCAGACGCTCGTCGCCGTAGTGGCGCGGCGTGTTGAGCGGGGGCCGGTAGACGGGGAGTTGTTCGCCCAGTTCGGCCATCCAGTCGTGCTGGACGAAGAAGTGCTGGCGTCCGGTGAGGGTGTGCCAGGGCTTTCTGTGCTCGGTGTTGATGACGAAGGGCGAATACCGGCGGCCACCTGTCTCCGAGCCCGACCACTCGTAGGAGGTGATCACCGAGCGTGGCTGGGTCCGGGTGTCGGCGAAGGTGATCCGCTCCGCCTCGCGTTCCGCGGCGAGCTCGACCAGCCCCTCGCTGCCGGTCTGCCGCTCTAGCTCACGGAAGCCCTCGGTAGCCAGCCGACCATTGGTGGTGCCCGACAGGGCGAGGATCGCTTCGCACATGTGGGACGCGGTGGCGAGCGAAGGCCGCCCGGCGGCGACTCCGTCCCTGACGGTGCCGTTGCGGTGCCGCAGGTCGTCGATCTCCCGGTCCGGGTGGACCGTGACGCCCTTGGTGGTGGTGCCCAGGGTGTCCAGCAGCGGGCCCACGGCGCGCATCTTCTGCGCCACCGCCGCGTAGTCCCGTTCGATGACGACGAGCTTCGGCATGGTCCGCCCGGGGACGGGTTCGCACTCACCGGCCTTCCAGTCCCGTACGACCCCGCCGGGCTGGGCGAGTTCGTCCGGGGTGTCGTGCAGCAGCGGCACCGCGAGGACGTCGGTGCGGGTGCCGAGGTGTTCGGCGGCCAGCTCGCTGAACTTGTCGGCGATGGTCAGGAAGGTGTCGTAGTCGGTGCGGGCCTGCCACGGCGGGGCGATGGCCGGGGTGAAGGCGTGCACGAAGGGGTGCATGTCGGTCGACGACAGGTCGTCCTTCTCGTACCAGGTCGCCGCCGGCAGCACGACATCGGCGAGCAGGCCGGTCGACGTCATCCGGAAGTCCATGCAGACCATCAGGTCGAGCTTGCCCTCGGGAGTCTCCTCCCGCCACACCACATCCTTCGGGCGGTACTCGGGCGGTGTCTCCTCGGAACGGACCGCCGCGTCCGTGCCCAGCAGATGGCGCAGGAAGTACTCGTTGCCCTTGCCGGACGAGCCCAGCAGGTTCGCCCGCCACACCGTCAGCACCCGCGGGAAATTCGCCGGGTCATCCGGGTCCTCGACCGCGAACCGCAGCCGCCCCGACTTCAGCTCGTCGACGACGTGCTCGGCGACGGGACGGCCCGCGGCTGCGGCCTCGTCCGTCAGGTCGAGCGGGTTGCGGTTGAAGCCGGGGTGGCCGGGCGTCCAGCCCAGCCGCACGGCCTGCGCCAGACAGTCGGCGAACCCCTTGCCCTGGAACCGGCCCTCCCCGAGGGGAGAGGCCAGCTCCTCCGGCCCGAACGCCTCGTATCGCCACTGGTCGGAGTTCAGGTACCAGTACGAGGTGCCGGCCATGTGCCGGGTGGGCCGCTGCCAGTCGAACGCGAACGACAGGTGCTGCTGCCCGGTGACCGGGCGGACCTTCTCCTGGCCGACGTAGTGCGCCCATCCGCCGCCGTTGACGCCCTGGCAGCCGGTCATCGTCGTCAGCGCCAGGAAGGCCCGGTAGATGGTGTCGGAGTGGAACCAGTGATTGGTGCCGGCGCCCAGCGCGATCATGGAGCGGCCGTTCGTGCGTTCGGCGTTGCGAGCGAACTCCCGGGCGATCCGGGCCGCCTGCTCGGCCGGCACGGAGGTGATCGTCTCCTGCCAGGCCGGGGTATAGGGCTCCGACGCGTCCTCGTAAGAGGACGGCCAGCTGCCCGGCAGACCCGGCCGCTCCACCCCGTACTGGGCGAGCATCAGGTCGAAGACGGTGGTGACCAGACGCCCGCCGATCCGCCGCACGGGGACCCCGCGCACCATGACCGAACCACCCTCCGTGTCACCCTCGTCGAAGCGGGGCAGCGCGACCTCGGCCGACTCCTCGGCGCTCTCAAGCAGGCTCAGCTCGGGAACGGTGTCGCCGAGGTGGAGGTTCCAGCGGCCCTGTTCCTCCTTCGCCCAGCGAAAGCCGAGCGAGCCGTTGGGCACGGTGGGGCGGCCGGTGACGCGATCGAGGACGACCGTCTTGGACCCGGCGTGCTCCTCATCGTGGCCAAGGTCGGCGGCCGTGAGGAACCCGTCCGGGACAAGACCGCGATCGTGCTCGCGCAGGGTCACCAGGAACGGCGCGTCGGTGAACGAGCGCAGGTAGTCCTGGAAGTACGGGACCTCACGGTCGACGAGGAACTCGCGCAGGATCACGTGCCCCATGGCCATCGCCAGCGCCCCGTCCGTCCCGGGGTGCGGGGCCACCCACTCGTCGGCGTGCTTGACGTTGTCGGCGTAGTCCGGGCTGACCGCGACGACCTTGGTGCCGTTGTAGCGGGTCTCGGTCAGGAAGTGGGCGTCCGGCGTGCGGGTGACCGGGATGTTGGAGCCCCACATGATCAGGTAGCCGGCGTTCCACCAGTCGGCCGCCTCGGGGACGTCCGTCTGGTCGCCGAAGACCTGCGGGGAGGCGATGGGCAGGTCCGCGTACCAGTCGTAGAACGACAGCAGGGTGCCGCCGATCAGTGAGTGGTACCGCGCACCGGCCGCGAAGGATGCCATCGACATCGCCGGGATGGGTGAGAAGCCCGCGACCCGGTCGGGGCCATACGTCTTGACGGTGTGCACCTGGGCGGCGGCGATCAGCTCGCTGACCTCGTGCCACTCGGCGCGCACCAGACCGCCCTTGCCCCGGGCCTTCTTGTACGCCCGTGCCTTCGCCGGGTCGCTCGTGATCTCGGCCCAGGCCGCCACCGGATCGCCGAGCCGCTTGCGGGCCTCGCGCCACAGCTTCAGCAGCGCACCGCGCACGTACGGGTAGCGCACCCGGCTGGGGGAGTAGGTGTACCAGGAGAACGACGCTCCGCGAGGGCAGCCGCGCGGCTCGTACTCGGGGCAGTCGGCGCCGATCGAGGGGTAGTCGGTGGCCTGGTGCTCCCAGGTGATGATGCCGTCCTTGACGTACACCATCCACGAACACGAACCCGTGCAGTTCACCCCGTGCGTCGAGCGCACGACCTTGTCGTGCGCCCACCGGTCTCGGTAGAAGCCCTCCCACTTGCCGTCGACGGCGCCGAACACGGCGCGCCCGTCGGCCGACACCTCGCTGCGCGTGAGCAGCCGGCGGGCCGCCAGCGGCCAGCTCTCACCAGCAGCCGGCGCCTGACGCCTTGCGTTCTGATCGTTCTCCATGACTGGGAACGCTAGGTGTTGCCTGCATGGTGCACCCAGGGCTGGCGGTCCCTGCCGCACGGCCGTCCGGCCCCGTCCGGGCCGGGCACAGCAGGGACCAATGGCCCCGGTGCCGGGTCCGGTCGGCAGGGGAGTGCCTCAGACCGGTCATGCATGCTGGGCACTGATCGAACCGTAGTTGCCCATCTGTCGGTTACGACGCATCCTGCGCCTGGTCCGGTGGCCAGGCACCGTCCTTGGCTGCCGCAGGCGCAGCGCGTACGGCGCGGGTCGCCCGGTTCGGTCGTGCGTCCGGCCGTCCGCGCGGCTGGACGCGGCATCCGTTGGAGCGCCTGCATTCGGATGCCATTGCCCACCGCATGGGCCAGCTGAAGCCGGCCCGACCTGCTGGAGACCGACATGAGCGAGCTGACCCTTGCCTCGAACCCCGAGGACGCCACGGCCCTGCAAACAGCTGAGGCACACCACGCCCGACTGGCCGGCGAGCTGGCCGGACGGGTGAAGATGCTGCTCACCGCCGTGGACCGCGACCCGAGCGCCGCCGAGAAGATCCACACCGGTCTGATGGCCTTCTGCGACCGCTCGCTCCTGCCCCACGTCGCGGCCGAGGAAGCAGCGCTCTACCCCGCCGCCCGCCGCATACCCGAGGCCCGCCTGCTCGTCGAGGGCCTGATCGGCGAACACCGCTGCCTCACCACGCTCGTAGGCGCCCTGCGCGCCGCACCCGGCCCGGCGGATGCCGCAGCCGACGCCCGCGCTCTGCAGGTGCTCTTCGAGGAGCACCTGGCCAAGGAGAACGGTCTCGTGCTGCCGCTGCTCGCCATGACGCCCGACGTCCCTCTGGCGGAGCTGCTCGCCACCATGCACCACCAGCTCGCGAATGAGTCCACCACGGGCGAACCCCGAGACCGGCGCCGCGAGGAAGGCCACGACATGAACGAACAGCAGACCGAGGAGAGCGGCGGCTGCGGCGGAGTGTGCGGCTGCGGCGGCGGCCAGGAGGACGACGAACCCCAGCTGGACGTCAGGGACGTGCCGCACGCCATACGCCACGCCACGGTCTTCGGCGCCCTCGACGCCGTCCCTTCCGGCACCGCGATGGTGTTGGTCGCGCCCCACGACCCGCTGCCGCTGCTCGCGCAGATCGAGCAGCGCAGCCCGGGGCTGTTCTCGGTGGAATACCTCGAACGCGGCCCCGAAGCCTGGCGGCTGCGGCTCAGCCACCGCTGACCCGCCGCACCGCCATGCGAGGGCGCGCCGATCTCGCCCCCGCCCTGCACGTCCGTAAGCACGCGAGACACGAAGGGAGACACGTCATGGACGGATCGCACCGTCGGGCCGGCACCCTGCTCGGGACGGTCGGCGTAGCTCTGCTGGTCGCCGGCCCCGTCATGCTGTGGCGCGGCCGCAGCGGCAGGAAGGAGATCCGTACCGAGCTGGCCGCCCAGAAGATCACCTTCCCCGACCACGGGCTGCCCGCCGATCTCACTCCCTATACCGGCCACCAGGTGGAAACCGGCCCCGAGGCGCACGCCTACGCGGAATTCATCAAGGGCAACATCGCCCATGCCACCGGCGGCCGCACCTATGCCGAAATCAGCGCGGAACTGCACGCCGCCGGAGGCGACGACGACAAGCTCTCCCAGCTGCGCCAGACCGCGTTCATGGGCCAGTCCCTGCGCGCCTCGCTGATGTCCGCCTACCAGGCATGGCACCTCACGACCCTGGTCACGGGCATGGGAGCCGCCCTCACCGGCCTGGGAGCTGCGCTCGTGGTCACCGCGGACGCCCTGACACCCCGCTCCTCCAACCCCACCTGACCCTGCCGGGGCCGATCCCTCTCCCACCGGCGATGCGGCGCCTTGGACGGCCCTGGCGCACCTCGTGGGAAGAGGGGACGATCGGCCCCCGACGTGAAGACCATCGGCCGCCGCGGCGACCACCGCCGCCGGCGGATGCCGGCGGCGACCGATCCGGAGGTATCCCGTGCACGACCCCGCCAACCGCACCCCAGGCCGGTTCCACCGCTGCCGCTCACGGCGGGTGCCGCGCCCGGTCCGGCCCGGCCATCGTCCAGCGGGCCGCCAGCTCTGCCCTGACTCCAGGGCGGCCGGACACAGTGCGAGGGCGCTGGGAAGGGCCGCACGGTGAGCGCCACCGCCCACGCCGTCCGCCGCCAGCGGCACGACGCGGGCGAGCGCCCGTTCATCGTCATCTGGGAGTCCACCCGGGCCTGCCCACTGGCCTGCCTGCACTGCCGGGCCGAGGCCGTGCCCGACCGGGACCCGCGGGAGCTGGACACCGCCGCCGCCAAGGACCTGCTGGATCAGGTGGCCGCCTTCGGGCAGCCCGCCCCGCTGTTCGTGATCACCGGCGGCGACCCGTTCCAGCGCCCCGACCTGACCGAGCTCATCGCCTACGGCCACCGGGTCGGGGTCCGCGTCGCCGTCTCGCCCTCCGGCACGCCGACGCTCACCGAGCAACGCCTGCGGGAGCTGCACGCGGCGGGCGCCGTCGGCCTCTCGCTGAGCCTGGACGGCTCCACCGCCGACCTGCACGATGACTTCCGCGGGGTGCCCGGCGTGTTCCGCTGGACCCTGGACGCCTGGGACGCCGCCCGCGCCCTCGGCATGAAGGTGCAGATCAACACCACCGTCGCCCGGCACAACCTGCACGACCTGCCCGACATCGTCCGCCTGGTCGCCGAGCACGGGGCGATGCTGTGGAGCGCCTTCTTCCTGGTGCCCACCGGCCGCGGCCGGAGCCTCGGCGCACTGACCGCCGGTGAGGTGGAGGACGTCCTCAACTTCGTCTACGACGTCGGCTTGAGCGTGCCCGCGAAGACCACCGAAGCCCACCACTTCCGCCGCGTCGCCCTGCAGCGCCAGGTCCTCGCCGACAGCGGCGAGGACCACGTGGCCGTGCTCGGACTCGGACCGCTGTACCAGGAGCTGACCGACCGGGCCGCCGGCCTGGGCCTGGCCCGCGCGCGCCGGGTCCGGCGCCCACCGCTGGACGTCAACGCCGGCCGCGGATTCGTGTTCGTCTCGCACACCGGCACCGTCCACCCCAGCGGCTTCCTGCCCCTGGGTGCCGGAAACGTACGCCAGAGCCCTTTGACCGCGATCTATCGCACCTCTGAGCTGTTCACCCGGCTGCGGGACGCCGACCGGTTGGGCGGCCGGTGCGGGGCGTGCGAGTTCCGCCGGGTCTGCGGCGGCTCGCGGTCCCGTGCCTACGGCGTCACCGGCGACCCGTATGCCGAGGAGCCGTGGTGTGGCTACCTGCCCGGATCCTTCCCGTACCAGCGGGAACTGGCCACGCTGCTGTCCAACGCCGGCGACTCGCAAGCGCCTGTTCGTCCCCGTCCGACCACCGCAAATGGCGCCGAGGAGCCCCGTGTACAGCAAGAACGATGAACCGGCCACGGGCGGTGGCCGCCCGCCCAGCAGGTTCAAGGCATCCGCCCTGCGCAGCCGGCACCTGGCCGCCCACATCCTGGTGGCGGCCTGGGTGGTGCTCGCGCTGCTGGCGGCGAGCGCTCCGCAGACGCTGCCGGCAGCACGCTGGCTGGCCATCCACCTGTTCCTGCTCGGCGCCGCGACCACAGCCATCATGGTGTGGAGCGAGCACTTCGCCGTCGCCATGCTCCACGCCAAGCTCCCCGACCGGCGCTGGAGCAACACCCGGCTGGCCGGCGCCAACGCCGGCGCCGTGGGCGTCCTCACCGGCATGTGGATCGACCGGCCTGTCCTGACCGGCGTCGGCTGCGCCCTGCTGATCACCGCGGCCGGTGCCCACATGGTCGTCCTCGTCCGCATGGGCCGGGGCGCGCTGGGCGGACGGCTCGCCCCGATCGCCGACTACTACCGGGCCGCCACGGCAGCACTGATCATCGGCGCGGTCCTGGGCTGGCTGCTGGCCACCGGCAAGGCCGGCCCGCAGCACTACACCGGCATCAAGCTCGCCCACGTGCACGCCACAATCCTCGGCTGGATCGGACTGCCCGTACTGGGCACGCTCTTCATGCTCTGGCCCACTGTCCTGGGCGTACGCATGGCCGAGCACACCACCCGGCTGGCACGCCGGGTGCTGGTGCTGACCGGGGGCGGCCTGCTCACCGCCGTCGCCGGACTGTCCGCAGGCTGGCGCCTGGGCGCCGCGCTGGGCGTCGCGCTCTATGCGGCCGGTGTCGCCGCCGCGGCGCACCTGTTCATCCGGACGGTGCACCGACGGCCCGCGATCTCGACGGCCGCCGCATGGATGCTGGCCGCGGCCATGGGGTGGCTGCTGGTCGGGGTGGTCGTGGACCTGATCTTGCTGGCCGCGCGGCCACTCACCGACGTACGGGACGACTTCGCGTCGGTGGTCCCTGTGCTGCTCGTCGGGCTCGTCGCGCAGGTCCTCATCGGGGCGCTGACCTATCTGCTCCCCATCGTGCTGGCCAGCGGCCCAAAGGAACGGGCCTCGCTGCGAGCCGTGCTGGAGTGGGGCTGGGCGCCGCGGCTGGTGGCGCTCAACCTGGGTGTGGCCCTGCTGGCGCTGCCACTTCCCGACCCGGGCGGCTCGGCGGGCATGCTGCTGGTCGGCGTGTCGGGGCTCGCGTTCCTCGCGCTGGTGGTGCGTGTGCTGGTGCGCAGCGGGCGGGCACGGTTCACGGACGAGGGCAGGGCCGGCGCCCTGCGGCGCCCCGCCCTGTGGGGAACCGCCGCGGGGGCCGTGCTGACGGTGCTGGCCGTGCTCGTGGCCAACAGCGGCGGGGACACCAGCAGCCGGGCGAGCGGTGCCGGGACGGCGGCCGCGGGCGCCGGGCCCACCCGCACGGTCGCCGTCACCCTGGCTGACATGCGCATCCGCCCGGCCCGGATCGAGGTCGCCGCGGGCACCACGCTGCGGCTGGAGGTCACCAACACCGACGCCCAGCGCCACGACCTCAAGGTAGAGGACGGTCCCGCCACCCCGATGCTCGCCAAGGGCCAGACCCGCGTACTCGACGTCGGACAAGTCACCAAGAGCCGCGAGGCGTGGTGCACCCTGCCGGGCCACAAGGCGGCCGGCATGACCATGGACATCGTCGTCACCGGCGACGCCGGCACTTCCGGCGAAACCAGTCACGCGAGCGGGCACGACGGCCACTCCTCCACGACGACCACCACAGGCGGCCTCGACCTCTCCGCCGACTTCTCCCCGGGCTGGCAGCCGCGCGATGCCGACCTGGGTCCCGCGCCCGGCGGGACGGTGCACAAGGTCGAACTGCACGCCGCGCACACCACGGTGGAAGTGGCCCCAGGAGTGAAGCAGCAGATGTGGACCTTCGGAGGCACCGCACCCGGCCCCACCCTCCACGGCAAGGTCGGCGACGTCTTCGAGGTCACCCTCGCCAACGACGACGAAGGCATGGGCCACGGCATCGACTTCCACGCGGGATCCCTCGCCCCCGACAAGCCCATGCGCACCATCCAGCCCGGCGAGCGCCTCGTCTACCGATTCCGCGCCGAAAAGGCAGGAGCGTGGCTGTACCACTGCAGCACCGCACCCATGCTCCAGCACATCGGCAACGGCATGTACGGCGCCGTGATCATCGACCCACCCGGCCTGCCCAAGGTCGACCACGAATACGCGCTGGTCGCCTCCGAGCTCTACCTCGGCACGCCCGGCAGCACCGCCCAGGTGGCAAAGATGCGCAACGGAACCCCGGACGCCTGGGCGTTCAACGGCGTCGCCGACCAGTACGCCGAACAGCCCCTGAAGGTGAAGGCCGGCGAGCGGGCCCGCTTCTGGGTCATCGCCGCCGGACCGTCCGACGGAATCGCCTTCCACATCGTCGGCACGGTCTTCGACACCGTGTACAAGGAGGGCGCCCACCTCCTCAAGCCGGACCAGCCCGGCGGCTCCCAGGTACTGGACCTGGCCACGGCGCAGGGCGGCTTCGTGGAAACCACGTTCCCCGAAGCCGGCCACTACGCCTTCGTCGACCACGACATGCGCCACGCCGATGCCGGTGCCCACGGCATGGTGGAGGTGAGCGGCTGATGGACACCGTCGGCTGGTGGTCCCTGGTGCGATTCGCGCACGTGGCCGGCGCCGCCCTGTGGGTCGGCGGCCAACTGGCCTTGTCCCTGGTGATCCTGCCGCTGGCCCGCCACCTGCTCGCGCCGGAGGCGAAGGACACCTTCACCGCGGCAGCCGGCCGCCGGTTCGGAATGCTCACCGGAGCGGTGTTCCTGCCCGTGCAGCTGGCCACCGGCTGGGCCATGGCCTGGCACAGGGGAGTCACCTGGGCATCCCTCGCCGAACCGGGCTACGGCCGTACCCTGGCGACCAAACTCGCCCTCTTCGTGGTGGTGATGCTCGCCGCGGCAGGACACGGAATCGCCCACTCCAAGGGCCGCACCGACCTGGCACGGGCCCTGGCGGTCGTCTCCCTCGTCGGCTCACTCGGAGTCGTCCTGCTCGCCACAGCCCTGCCCGCCACCTGACCCGCGGCACGACAAAGGCAAGCGGAGGCATCAGGCGTACCCGAGCCCGCGGTGAGTAACCTCACCGGCGCACCGCTTGGCCTCCGCATGTCCGTTCCGTGGTTCGAACTCCACGTTCAGCCGACTCTGCTGTCGTGACCGGTGCCGGGCCCTCGCGGAGATTAGGAGTGGCCTTCCGGGCCGGCCTCGCGCCCGCAACCCGGCAGTCAGGCTCCTCGATCGCGAAACCGAGGACGCCATGGCGCTCTTGACTAAGAGGTCGTTTTCACCTGGTCTGCCCGCGTATTCAGCGATTTTCGGGCCGCCGGGTTGTGGGGCTCGTGCTGTTGGAGATACCGGTTGATTCTTGCTGGTCAGGTGGGGTGGCAGGTGGGACGGGAAGTGGCTTGTGCCTGTCTCATCCCAGGACGTCCGGCCTTCGCGGCCGCGTGCTTCCGTTGTCGTCGCTGTGCGCCTGGGCGCACTCGGTCCGCGGCGGTACGCCTGAAGCATGCCGACGCGACGCCCGTATCCGAGTGATCTGTCCGATGCCCGCTGGGAGTTGATCGAGCCGGTGCTGGCGGCCTGGCGCTTCGAGCGCCGCGGCAGGGCCCTCGACTTCGGCCGGCCGCCGGAACATGACCTGCGCGACATCATGGACGCGATCTTGTACGTGGACCGCACCGGGGTGCAGTGGCGCTACCTCCCGCACGACTTTCCGCACTGGAACACGGTCTACGGCTACTTCGCCAAGTGGGCGGACGAGGGCGTGTTCGCTCAGCTCAACGGCCTTCTCCGGCAGCTTCTACGGGAGAAGGAAGGACGGGACGCCGAGCCGTCGGCCTGTGTAATCGACGCGCAGAGTGTCAAGACCTCCACCAGCGTCCCCGCCGCCGGCCAGGGCATCGACGCAGGGAAGAAGATCGTGGGCAGGAAGCGGAACGTCGTCACCGACACGCTCGGACTCTTGCTTGCCGTGCTGGTCACTGCGGCAAGTGTGCAGGACTCCGCCCGGCGCCCAGCTCCTGGACCAGGTCGCCGCTGACCATCCTGGAATCCGCAAGGTGTGGGTCGACGGCGGCTACCGCCAGCACCTCGTCGAGCATGCCGCCGTTCTCGGCATCGACATGGAGATCACCGCCCGCAAGCCCGGGGCCAGAGGTTTCACCCCGATACCGAAGCGGTGGGCGGTCGAACGGACCTACGGCTGGCTCATGCTGCACCGCCGACTGGCCCGCGATTACGAAACCCTGCCCACTCGCTCCGAAGCCGTGATCCACATTGCCATGACAGATCTCATGGCCCGCCGCCTCACCGGCGAGAACACCATCTCCTGGCGCGACCCGACACCGCAGACCAACACCTGATTCCGGGATGAAACAACGGGATAAAACGACCTCTCAAAGGCACCAAGCACCTCGACGGGGAGCGCACCGGATGAAGCCCGTGACGAGCTCCGGCCCACCCGATCTGCGTCGCCACCGGGGGGCAGTGGCAGATGAGGGGGAGCAGGCCGGTGCCGACTCAGATGCTGTGAACGCGGGCTGGGAGCGACGCCGTGATCGCCGCGGCCGCGCGTTGCGCGCCCTCGACGCAGGCGGTGATGCCGACGCCGTCGTAGGCGGCACCGCACACGGCCAGCGTTCCCAGCTTCCGCACCTGCTCGTGGACGTGCTCCATGCGAGTGACATGGCCGACCGCGTACTGCGGCAGTCCCGTCCTCCAACGCGTCACGGCAGTGTCGCACGGCGCGGCAAACAGGCCGGTGGCCTGGGCGAGTTCAGTACGTGAACGGGCCACCAGCTCCTGATCGTCGAGGACCACGGCGGTGTCCTCGCCGTGACGGCCGACCGAGACGCGCACGACGAACTTGTCAGGCGCATACCGGCCGGGCCAGCTCCACTTGTTGCTGGAGAAAGTGACGGCTTTGACAAGGCGGCCGTCCACCGGCGGTACCAGAAGGCCGCTGCCGTGCGGCAGCGCCGCAAGGTCCGACCGTTCGAAGACGAGGGTGATCAGCGCCGTGTCCGCGTACTCCACTGCCCGAAGGACCGCCGCCGCAGAGGGTGCCTGCCTGGCGAGCAGCCTGGCGGCAGCCGGGGCCGGCACGGCGAGCACCACGGCATCGGCGTCCATTCGCTGCGCTCGCCCGGCGTGGTGGACAGTCAGTGCCCATCCGTGAGTGACACGCTCCAGGTCACGCACTTCAACGCCGGTTCGGATGTCGACACCCGCGGACCGGCACGCTCGCGCCAGGGCGAGCGGCAGCCGGCCCATGCCGCCCCGGACCGTACGAAATGGCGGGGGCGCGCCGTGCCCGGGTGGCTTGGGCGCCAACAGATCCGCCTTGCCGGGATCGGGTCGCCGCATCCGGTGGATGCTCTCGACCAGGGAGCGCTCGTCGCGCGCGGCAGCCAGCAGCCCGGGCAGAGTGGCACGCATCGAGATGTGGTCGGCGTGACCCGCGTAGATACCACCGAGAAGAGGCTCGACCATCCGGTCGACCACCTCACGCCCCATCCGGGCGGCGACGTACCTGCCGATGGCGATGTCGTCCCCGACCTGCGTACGAGGCAGCTGCAGGTCCCAGCAGGCCCGGATGAGCCCGTCACGGGAGAGGATCCCACAGGCGGCAAGGGCTCGAAGATCTCCCGGTATGCCCAACAAGTGGCCCATGGGCAGGGGCCGGGACTTGCCGCGAGTGAGGATCGCCGCCTCCATCGTGGAGGGCGGTTCCAGCTCGTGCCCGAGGCCGACCTGCCGGGCAAGTTCGAGGGCGGCGGGTCGGCGTACGAACACGGCCTCGGCGCCGAGGTCCACGGCAAGGCCGCCCACCTCCGCGCGAAGGAGTTTGCCGCCCAGCCGGCCAGCGGACTCCAGTACGGTCACCAGCGCCCCGGATGCGGTGCCATCGGCCACACCGCTGAGATGGGCGGCAGCGCTCAGCCCGGCTATACCGCCGCCCACCACCACGACGTGAGGTCTCCGGTCCTCCGGTCGCGGGCCGGACGGGTAGAGGGACCGGTTCTGGATCGCGGGCGTGTTCATCGGGTGTCGCTGCCTTTCTCAAGAGATCCCTCGCCCGGTGAACGGACCGGAAGCGGAGGGCATCCGGTCGTGGCGCGTCCGTCGAGCAGGGGGTCGTGCTGTGCTCCCGGGGGTCTTGGCGGAGCTCACGCCACCGCTGCCTCGTCGCGCCCGGCCTGCGGCGCCGTCGCCGCCGGGCGGCGTGCCGGGACGTCAACGGCCGCTCGCTTGCAGCCGAGGCGTGGTGGGGAGCTGCCACGCAGGGTGTCCGGCAGTGCTCCCAGAGGGTCAGCGTGGCCGCGCAGGCCGCCAGCGCACAACCTGGTCTATCAGCCGCCAGGGCTCGGTCCCCGCCTTCCAGCCGGCTTCGAGGACGATGGTCCCCGTGATCGGGACGTCCGGCCCTGAGGGCATCGAGCGAGTAGGGGACCAGCGGCCCGTGGCCGAGTGGCAGATGCTCTCACCCGGGACACTTGGCGGCAGGCACCCTTTTGACCGTCACCTTCCACGTGGTGTGGGGACTCCGGTCGGCATTCGTGCGACCGTGCCTGCGCCGATCGCGGCGGAGACGGCGGCCGCTCGCACTCCTGCACGTGCCGGCACCGCCAACATCTCGGGTGCTGCTGTCTCCGGCCTCCGCAGTGGTGGTGCCCTTCCCCGTCGGACCCCTCCCAATGAGGCCAGACGTCCCGCCATATGGGGCCGGTCAACCCTCCTTTCGAGCAGGACATCGGCACAGGCTCGACACAAGCGAAGCCGAGCGTGCCGAAAGGATCCGCGATGCAGACTCGGGAAGTGGACGCCGCAGCCGTCCAGGCCCTGCTGGCCGCGGCGGTAGCGGCCCCGTCGATCCACAACACGCAGCCCTGGCGGTTCGGCCTGGACCCGGACAGCAGGTCGATCCAGGTCCGTCTCGACCGAGGGCGACAGCTACCGATGGCCGATCCCCAACGGCGCGCCCAGCACCTGTCGGTGGGCGCGGCGGTCTTCAACATCCGGGTGGCCGCGGAGCACCTGGGCTGGGAGCCTGTCGTCCGGCTGTGTCCCGGCGTCGACGACGCGGATCTGTTGGCCACGGTGCAGCTGACCGAGCCCGTCACGCAAGGACAGCCATCGTTGCGGGATCTGTACGAGGCAGTCGAACGGCGCCACACGAGCCGGATGCCCTTCACGGGACGCACTGTGCCAGACCCCATTGTGAGCGAGATGATCACTTCGGCCCGAGCCGAGGGGGCGTACCTGGATGTTCCCGACATCGTGGCGAGCCGACCACTGCTGCGTCTGACAGCGGCGGCCGAGGCACGCAATGCCGTCCACGCGGCCCGCGTGGCCGAGACACGCACCTGGATCACCGCCCCGGGAGCGGACGCCGTCTACGGCATACCCGTCACGGCCCTGGGTCCGCGGGATGAGTCCAGGCGGATACCGGTGCGGGACTTCATCGGTGCGCTGCCCGCGCCGCAGCTACCCGCCCTGCGCTTCGAACGTCATGCCCAGGTGGCCATGCTGTGGACGTCCCACGACCGGGCGGAGGACTGGTTGCGCGCGGGACAGGCTCTGGAACGCGCGCTGCTCACAGCGACGGTGCACGGGGTGCGGACCTCGATGCTGCACCAGGCCATGGAGTGGCCGGACCTGCGGGAGGCGATGGCCGGGTCGAGGCGGCGTTGCCGCCCCCAGGTGCTGATCCGCTTCGGGTACGGTCCGGACGGCGGTCGTACGCCCCGCGCAGCGGCGCACTGCGTACGCGGCTCCCTCCCGGGGCTGGAGCCGGGGATTCACCACAGGGGTATCGGGTCGGGGGGGGGGGGCCGCGGCGGGGGCCCCGCCCCCCCCCCCGCCCCCCCCGCCCCCCCCCCCCCCCGGGGGGCGGGGGGGGGGCGGGGGCCGGCGGGGGGGGGGCGGGGGGGGGCCGCCCGGGGGGGGGGGGGGGGGGGGGGGCCGCGGCGGCCCCCCCCCCCCGCGACCCTCCTGCGCCCCCGCGCCACCACCCCCTGCGGTCGCTGCGGGCCGCACGTCATGGGGTGGCGCGCGATCCCATGAGCTCGCGACCGGTGATCATCTCGCACTCGATCCGCACGAACACCCTGTCCCGTGAGGGCATCCAGGAGTGGGGGCTGTACCGCGCCAGCCGCTCGCGCTCGGCCGGATCGGTCACCACGCTGGCGCGTCCGGTGACGACCACGCTCCAGCCGGACCGCGTTGCCGCATCGAATCCGTCCGCCTCGAAGGCGACCACGGCGCCGTCGATGGCGTCGACGAGATCCGAGGTCGGCGAGGTGCACAGCAGGACGGCGGCATCCGCGTCCAGGGAAAAGTTGATGGGCAGGACCGCGGGCAGTGCCTGTCGGGTGTACACGACACGGCCGACCGGCACCTTGGTCATCAGAAGCAGACATTCCTGCCGGTCGAGTGCGCGAAAGCCGTCGTTCTGCAACATCACTCCATCGTCCCCGGGGCCGGTCGGCCCCAACCTTGCGTCATTGGTGCCATGAGCGCCGACCGCGGCCGTTGTCTCGCATGGCCACGCGGTCACGGGGACAAGCGGAGGGACGGACGGGCCCGCAGGTGGGGGCCTTTCCGGCCTCTGACAGGGACTGATGGCCCATGCCGCCGACGACTCCGGCGGCGAACAGTGGTCACCGGACGCCGTCGGACAGGCAAGGGGCCTGCCGCGCCCATGCGATTCCGGTGGCGCCGTACCACCGTGCTGAGGAAAGGGACGGACAACATGGTCCAGCCGTTGCAGTCGAAGGGCGACAGCTCACCGTCAGGTGCTCCGGTATCCGGCCGGGCGTGGCTCATGCTGGCCCTGGCCACGGTCGGGTTCGCCGTGAACTTCTGGGCGTGGGCCTTGCTGAGCCCTCTGGGCCCGCGCTTCAAGGACAGCCTCGACCTGTCGTCGTTCGAGCAGTCGCTTCTGGTGGCCGTACCCGTCGTGGTCGGCTCCCTGGGCCGCATACCGGTGGGCGCGCTGACCGACCGGTTCGGCGGACGGGTGATGTTCCCGATCGTGTCGGCGGCGACCATCGTGCCGGTCCTCTACCTCGGCCTGGCAGGGCACTCGTCCCTCGCGGCGCTGTTGATCGGCGGGTTCTTCCTCGGGATCGGCGGGACCGCGTTCGCGGTAGGGGTGCCTCTGGTCAGCGCGTGGTTCCCGCCCGAGCGGCGCGGCCTTGCCATCGGCGTCTTCGGCGCCGGCATGGGCGGCACCGCGATCAGCGCCTTGACCACGGTGAAGCTGGTCGACGCGAGCAGTATGGCGACCCCCTTCCTGATCACCGCGGGGATGCTCGCCGTGTACGCGGTGACCGCCGCGCTGCTGCTGCGCGACGCGCCCGGACGTACCGTGCCCACCGAGCCGCTGGCCCGCCGTCTGGCTGCCACCGCCCGCCTCGGCATCACCTGGCAGGCGTCCGCGCTGTACGCGGTCACCTTCGGCGGATACGTCGCGTTCTCGGTCTACCTCCCCACCTACCTCAAGACCGGGTATGGCCTCACCCAGGCCGACGCCGCCAACCGCATGGCCGGCTTCGTACTGCTCGCGGTGGCGATGCGCCCGGTCGGCGGCTGGCTGTCCGACCGGCTGGGACCGGTCCGGGTGCTGGCAGCTTCGCTGGCCGTGGTCGTCGCCGGAGCGGTCGTGCAGTCGTTCACCCCGCCCCTGGCCCCACTGGGCACGATCGCCTTCCTGTCGATGGCGGCCGCGCTCGGTGCGGGCAGCGGGGCGACCTTCGCTCTGGTGGCCCTGCTGACTCCCGCGAACAAGGTCGGCTCCGTCACCGGCGTGGTCGGCGCCGCGGGCGGCCTCGGTGGCTTCCTCCCGCCACTGGTGATGGGCTCGCTGTACGGGGAGTACGGAACGTACGCGGCGGGTCTCGCACTGCTCGCCATCGTGGCCGCGGCGGCGCTGGTCTACACCCTCACCGGTATCCGCACCGCCGTCCAGGGCGGCGACCGGGCTCCGCGGACCGGCCGTGGGCGCCGCCACCGCACCGCGCACACCACCGTGTGAGAAACACGCAGCTGAGAACGACGGACCGAGCGATCAAGGAGCAGCACCGGTGTGCGAGTACTGCGGCTGCCAGGCACTGGCGACCATCGACGAACTGACCCGGGAACACGAGGAGGTCGTCGCACTCATCAGCCAGGTGCGTGATGCCCGGCGGGACGGCGCCGTCACCCGGATGGCCGAGCTGGCGCGCGAGATCGCCTCCGTGCTGGGGCCGCACACCCAGGTGGAGGAACGCGGCTTGTTCCCCCTGATGGCCGCGGAGTTTCCCGAGCAGATCGCCGCTCTGGAGGCCGAGCACCGCCGCATCGAGTCGGTCATGGCCGGGGCGGACGGACCCTTCCTGACCGACCCGGGCTGGCCGGACCGGCTGATCGACGCTCTCGACCTGTTGCGCCAGCACATCCTCAAGGAGCAGGACGGCGTCTTCCCAGCCGCACTAGCGAACCTGAGCACTGAGGAGTGGGAAGCGGTCGAGGCGGTGCGCACGGAAGCGGGCGGCGCCCTGTCCCGGCCGTCAGCCTGACCCGGGCCGCGCTCCTCCGGCCTGGGAGGCGCCTGAACCACACCCGCGCCCCCGCTTCCGAGCGGGGGCGCGGGAGCAGTTGTTGGCATGGCCTCGTAAAGCCTGGGTAACAGCCCCTACGCGCAGACGGTCTCTGCCAAGCCGCACGGCCCGCCGTGTGGCTGTCGTCCTTCGGGTGGTCGGCGGTCGTAGAGTCGTGCGTGGCCGGAACCGATCACGATTCGAACGGGCATGCGATGCCCGGGGCGGAGTGGCACGGTGACCACGGAGACCAGCCCTGCACGGGCAGGCATGGACGGCGATCTGGCGGAGGCCCTGGTGCGCTCCCGCCGGTTCTTCACCCGGGCGGAGGTCTCCGAAGACCTGCGCACCCTGCACAAGAAGGGCGGTCGGCAGGCGGACGAGTTCTACCGGGACCGCTGGTCGCACGACAAGGTGGTGCGCTCCACCCACGGCGTGAACTGCACCGGCTCGTGCTCGTGGAAGGTGTACGTCAAGGACGGCATCATCACCTGGGAGGCCCAGCAGACGGACTACCCGTCGGTCGGCCCGGACCGGCCGGAATACGAGCCGCGCGGCTGCCCGCGCGGCGCGGCGTTCTCCTGGTACACGTACTCGCCGACCCGGGTGCGCTACCCGTACGTGCGCGGCGTGCTGCTGCAGATGTACCGGGAGGCGAAGGCCCGCCTCGGTGACCCGGTGGCGGCCTGGGCGGACATCGTCTCCGATCCGGAACGCTCCCGCCGCTACAAGCGGGCGCGCGGTAAGGGCGGCCTGGTGCGGGCGACCTGGGAAGAGGCGACCGAGATCGCCGCCGCAGCCCACGTGCACACCATCAAGGCGTACGGGCCCGACCGGCTGGCCGGGTTCTCGCCGATCCCGGCGATGTCGATGGTCTCGCACGCCGCCGGTGCCCGGTTCTACTCGCTCCTCGGCGGGGTGATGCTCTCCTTCTACGACTGGTACGCCGACCTGCCGGTGGCCTCCCCGCAGGTGTTCGGCGACCAGACCGACGTACCGGAGTCGGGGGACTGGTGGGACGCCGGCTATCTGATCATGTGGGGCTCGAACCTGCCGGTGACCCGTACGCCGGACGCGCACTGGATGGCCGAGGCCCGCTACCGCGGCCAGAAGGTCGTCGCGGTGGCTCCGGACTACGCGGACAACGTCAAGTTCGCCGACGAGTGGCTGCCCGCCCAGCCGGGCACCGACGGCGCCCTGGCGATGGCCATGGGGCATGTCATCCTCAAGGAGTTCTTCGTCGACCGGTCCACCCCCCACTTCACGGGCTACGTCAAGCAGTACACCGATCTGCCGTTCCTGGTCACCCTCGACGAAGCCCAGGGCGAGCCGGGCACCTACGTGCCGGGGAAGTTCCTGACCGCTGCCGATCTCGGCGGCGAGGCCGCTGCGGCCGAGCACGCGGAATTCCGTACCGTGCTGCTGGACGCGGCCACCGGAGGCCCGGTGGTGCCGAACGGCACGCTGGGGGACCGCTACGGGGATGCGGGGGCCGGGAAATGGAACCTCGACCTCGGCGACACCGACCCGCTGCTGTCCGCCGAGGGCGGCGGCGAGACTCCGGTCGCCGTCGACCTGCCCCGCTTCGACGCCCCCGACGGCAGCGCGGGCCGGCTGCGGCGAGGGGTGCCGGTGCGGCGGGTGGCCGGGCGTCTGGTGACCACGGTGTACGACCTGCTGCTGGCCCAGTACGGGGTGGGCCGCGAGGGTCTGCCCGGCCGGTGGCCGTCTTCCTACGAGGACGCGGAGGAGCCCTACACCCCCGCCTGGCAGGCCGCCATCACCGGGGTGGACGCGGGGAAGGCGGCACGGATCGCCCGGGAGTTCGCCGCCAACGCCGAGGAGTCCGGCGGCCGCTCGATGATCATCATGGGGGCGGGCACCAATCACTGGTTCCACTCCGACACCATCTACCGGGCGTTCTTGACCCTGACCACGCTGACCGGCTGCCAGGGTGTCAACGGCGGCGGCTGGGCCCACTACGTCGGACAGGAGAAGGTCCGCCCGATCACCGGATACTCGGCGATCGCGACCGCCGCCGACTGGAACCGCCCGGCCCGGCAGATGATCCAGACCGCGTACTGGTACCTGCACGGCGACCAGTTCCGCTACGACCCGTTCTCCGCCGAGACCCTCGCCGCGGCCGGCGCCGGCGGCCCGTTCGCCGGGAAGAGCACGGCCGACGTGATCGCGCAGTCGGCGCGCATGGGCTGGATGCCGTCGTATCCGACCTTCGACCGCAACCCGCTGGACCTCGCCGACGAGGCAGCAGCCACGGGCCGTCCGCTCGCCGAACACATCGTCGACGAGCTGAAGGCCGGGCGGCTCCGGTTCGCGGGCGAGGACCCGGACGCGCCTGAGAACTTCCCCCGTGTGCTGACCGTGTGGCGGGCCAACCTGCTGGGCTCCTCGGCCAAGGGCAACGAGTACTTCCTCAAGCACCTGCTCGGCACCGACGCGTCCGTCCGCGCCGCCGAAGCCCCGCCGGAGGCCCGGCCTCGGGATGTGGTGTGGCGGGAGGAGGCACCCGAGGGCAAGCTCGACCTGCTGCTGACCCTGGACTTCCGCATGACCAGCACCACGGTCTTCTCCGACGTGGTCCTGCCGGCGGCCACCTGGTACGAGAAGCACGACCTGTCATCCACGGACATGCACCCGTTCGTGCACGCCTTCAACCCGGCGATCGCCCCGCCGTGGCAGACCCGCACCGACTTCGACGCCTTCCACACCCTGGCCAAGGAGTTCAGCCGCCAGGCCGCCGGACATCTCGGCGTACGCAAGGACGTGGTCGCCGCCCCCCTGCTGCACGACACCCCGGACGAACTGGCCAACCCGCGCGGCATCGTGCGCGACTGGAAGGCCGGGGAGTGCGAGCCCGTGCCCGGCCGCACCATGCCCAAGCTGATCACGGTGGAGCGTGACTACGGCGCGGTGGCCGAGAAGATGGGAGCCCTCGGTCCGCTGCTCGACACGCTCGGCGCCACCACCAAGGGCGTCACCTTCAGGCTTGAGCGCGAGCTGGAGTACCTGCGGCACAAGAACGGAACCGTACGCGGCGGAGCGGCCGACGGACGGCCCTCCATCGCCCGCGACGTACACGCCTGCGAGGCGATCCTGGCCCTGTCCGGCACCACCAACGGCCACCTGGCCACGCAGGGCTTCCATGCCGTGGAGGCGCGCACCGGAACCCGGCTGGCCGATCTGGCCGCCGAGCACGAGGGCAAGCAGATCACCTTCGCCGATACCCAGGCAGCCCCGGTCCCGGTCATCACCTCACCGGAGTGGTCCGGATCGGAGACCGGCGGGCGCCGCTACTCCCCGTTCACCGTCAACGTCGAGCGTCTCAAACCGTGGCACACCCTCACCGGCCGGCAGCACTTCTACCTCGACCACGACTGGATGACCGCACTGGGTGAACACCTACCCGTCTACCGGCCCCCGCTGAACATGAACGCCCTGTTCGGCGAGCCCCGCATCGGCGACACCGGCGAACTCGGCGTCACCGTGCGCTACCTCACCCCGCACAACAAGTGGTCCATCCACTCCGAGTACCAGGACAACCTGTTCATGCTCTCCCTCTCCCGGGGCGGCCCCACGATCTGGATGAGCACCGAGGACGCGGCCAAGATCGGCGTGCACGACAACGACTGGATCGAGGCGGTCAACCGCAACGGCGTGGTCGCCGCCCGCGCGGTCGTCTCGCACCGCATGCCGGAAGGCACCGTCTACATGCACCACGCCCAGGACCGGCTCATCGACGTGCCCCGCACCGAGACAACCGGCCGGCGCGGCGGCATCCACAACTCCCTGACCCGACTGCTGATCAAGCCGAGCCATCTCATCGGCGGCTACGCCCAGCTCTCCTACGCCTTCAACTACCTCGGCCCGACCGGCAACCAGCGCGACGAGGTCACCGTCATCCGCCGCCGCAGCAACCAGGAGGTGACCTACTGATGCGCGTGATGGCCCAGATGGCGATGGTGATGAACCTCGACAAGTGCATCGGCTGCCACACCTGCTCGGTCACCTGCAAACAGGCGTGGACCAACCGCACCGGCGTCGAGTACGTGTGGTTCAACAACGTCGAAACCCGCCCCGGCCAGGGCTATCCGCGCCGCTACGAGGACCAGGAGACCTGGCAGGGCGGCTGGGAGCTGAACAAGCGGGGCAACCTCACGCTGAAAGCCGGCGGCCGGTTCAAGAAGCTGATCCAGATCTTCTCCAACCCCAAACTCCCGGCCCTCGACGACTACTACGAACCCTGGACCTACGACTACGAGACCCTGACCAACGCCCCGCAGCAGGAGCACACCCCGGTCGCCCGCCCCAAGTCCCTGATCACCGGCAAGGACATGAAGATCGCCTGGTCGGCGAACTGGGACGACGACCTCGGCGGATCGGCCGATCACGGCGACAAGGACGTGTTGCTGAACCAGGTCTCCGAGAAGATCAAGTTCGAGTTCGAGCAGACCTTCATGTTCTACCTGCCGCGGATCTGCGAGCACTGTCTCAACCCGTCGTGCGCGGCCTCCTGCCCGTCCGGGGCGATCTACAAGCGGGAGGAGGACGGCATCGTCCTGGTCGATCAGGACCGCTGCCGCGGCTGGCGCATGTGCGTGACCGGATGCCCGTACAAGAAGGTGTACTTCAACCACCGCACCGGCAAGGCAGAGAAATGCACCTTCTGCTTCCCTCGCATCGAGGTCGGCCTGCCCACCGTCTGCTCCGAGACATGTGTGGGCCGACTGCGCTACATCGGCCTCGTCCTCTACGACGCCGACCGCGTCCTGGAAGCGGCCTCCACCCCCGACGACACCGCTCTGTACGACGCCCAGCGTCAGGTCTTCCTCGACCCGAACGATCCGCAGGTGGTCGCCGAGGCGGAGAAGGCGGGCATTCCCCGCGACTGGGTCGAGGCCGCCCAGCGGTCCCCGATCCACGCCCTGATCAACACCTTCAAGGTGGCCCTGCCCCTGCACCCGGAGTACCGCACCCTCCCCATGGTCTGGTACATCCCCCCTTTGTCCCCCGTGGTCGATGCAGTACGCGACACCGGCCACGACGCCGAGGACCACTCCCACCTGTTCGCCGCCGTCGACGCCCTGCGCATCCCAGTCGACTACCTCGCCCAGCTGTTCACCGCGGGTGACCCGGCCCCGGTGGACGCGGTCCTGCGCCGCCTGGCGGCCATGCGCTCCTACATGCGCGACATCAACCTCGGCCGCGAACCGGACGCCTCCATCCCCGAGGCCGTCGGGATGGGCGAAGAGCAGATGTACGACATGTACCGGCTGCTCGCGCTGGCCAAGTACGACGAGCGGTACGTCATCCCTCCGGCCCACGCCGAGCAGGCCCACAAGCTGGAGGAGCTGGCCACCGAGTGCAGCCTGGACTACGAGGGCGGCCCTGGCATGGGTGGCTCCGGACCCTTCGGCGAGGCCTCTGGAGGCGCCGCCCCGATCGCCGTGGAGACCTACCGGGCCCTGCGCGACCGGCAGACCTCCGACACCCCGGCCACCCCCACCGACAAGGCCACCCGCGTCAACCTCCTCAACTGGGACGGCAAGGGCTCCCCGCCCGGCCTGTTCCCCGACCAACCCTCCGGCGGCAACGATGCCGACGGGTACAGCGGCGGGGAGTTCGAGCCGAAGCCATGAAAGCCCCGAAGAGGAAGAAGCCGCGCACCGCCGGCGCGCAGCCGTGGCACCCCGCCGCCTGGCAGGCCCAGTCCCTGCTGCTCTCCTACCCCGACGAACAGTTCGACCAGCGCCTGGCCCTGGCCGGCCGGGTCGCCGCCACCCTGCCCGAACCGGTCGCCCGCCCCCTGCTCCGCTTCACCGCACACGCCGAGCAGACCACCCCCGCCGACCTGGCCACCGCCTACGTCGCCACCTTCGACCACCGCAAACGCTGCTGCCTCTACCTGACCTACTACGCGCACGGCGACACCAGGAAACGCGGCGTCGCCCTGCTGCGGCTGAAACAGACCTACGCCGGCGCAGGCTGGCGCCTGGGTGACGACGAACTGCCCGACCACCTCGCCGTCGTACTGGAGTTCGCCGCCACCGACCCGGCCACCGGCCACGGCCTGCTCACCGAACACCGCGCCGGCCTGGAGCTGCTGCGCCTGGCCCTGAACGACGACGGCTCGCCCTGGGCGCACGTCCTGGACTCCGTATCCGCTACGCTGCCCGCCCTCGCCGGCGACGCCCGCGAAGCCGTCCTGCGCCTGGCCGCCCAGGGCCCGCCCGAGGAACAGGTCGGTCTCGACCCGTACGCATCCCCTGTGTTCCTGCCGGATCCCGTCGTAGGAGGACCGCGATGACCACGCCCGCGCAGCCCCTGACCCTGGCGGCCCAGGCAGGCACCGGCGGCATCCTGCTGTGGATCGTCCTGCCCTACCTCTCGCTCGCCGTGTTCGTCCTCGGCCACATCTGGCGCTACCGCTACGACAAGTTCGGCTGGACCACCCGCTCCTCCCAGCTGTACGAAAGCCGGCTGCTGCGCATCGGCAGCCCCCTGTTCCACTTCGGCATCCTCGTCGTCCTCATCGGACACATCGGGGGTCTGGTCATCCCCAAGAGCTGGACCGAAGCGGCGAGGATCAGCGAGCACACGTACCACATCAGCGCTGTCGTCCTCGGCACGATCGCGGGCGTCGCCACGCTCGGCGGGCTGGCCATCCTGATCTACCGGCGCCGCACCGTGGGCCCGGTCTTCTCCGCCACCACCCGCAACGACAAGGCCATGTACCTCTCCCTGACGGTGACCATCGTGCTCGGCCTGGCCGCCACGGTCGCGGCGAACGTCGTCGGCGGGGGATACGACTACCGCGAGACCATCTCCCCGTGGTTCCGTTCCGTCTTCTACTTCCAACCCGATCCGGCCCTGATGACCGGAGCACCGCTGCTGTTCCGACTGCACGCGATCAGTGCCCTGCTGCTGTTCGCCGCCTGGCCGTTCACGCGACTGGTGCACATGCTGACCGCACCGGTGGGCTACCTGACCCGCCCCTACATCGTCTACCGCAGCCGTGACGTCCGCCTCGGCGCCCGCGCCCCGCGGCGAGGCTGGGAGCGCACCGGGTCATAGACGGCCCGCCGTTACGGGAACCCTGCTGTGCCCGGTGCGGTCAGCCACTGGTGGAAGGCAGGGGCACGGTCCAGGTGAGAACGGTGCCGGCAGGCCGTCGCGCAGACAGGTCGAGGGTGCCCCCGAGGCCCTCGGCGCGCTGGCGCAGGTTGGCCAGGCCGCTGCGACGGGTCACGGCGGGGTCGATGCCGCGGCCGTTGTCCGCCACGCGAAGCCGCAGGGTCTCCCGGGTGGCCTCCACGGTGACGTCGACCGTCGTGGCATCGGCGTGCCGGGCCGCGTTGGACAGGGCCTCGCCGAGCACGGCGAGCAGGTGCGCGGCGTACTCGGCGGGCACGTCGGTGTCGAGCAGGCCGGTCATGCGCAGTGCGGGTGCGAACCCGAGCGCTTCGGCGGCCCGGTCGGTGGCCGCCACCAGCTGGGTACGCAGGCCGCCACCGCGGCCGCGATCGCTCTCTCGCAGGCCGTAGATGGTGGAACGGATGACCTTGATCGTGTCGTCGAGGTCGTCCACGACCCGCTGGACCCGCTCCTTCGCGCGGTCGGGAATGTGACCGAGGGTGGACTGCAAGGTCAGGGCACCGGCGAAGAGCCGTTGGATGACCAGGTCGTGCAGGTCGCGGGCGATGCGGTCACGGTCGCCGAGGACCAGCATCTGCTCTGCGTCCCGGCGGTGCTCGGCGACCTCCAGGGTCAGGGCCGCCTGGTTTCCGAATGCGGTGACCATCTCGATGACCGTGTCCGGGAACGCCTGACCGCCGGGCAGGCTGGCCACCAGCAGCACCCCGCGCATGTGGTCCGGGCGGCCGAGCGGTACGTAGAACGCCGGGCCGAGCCCGACGACCCAGGGGTTGCCGCCGTCGGCGCGTGGGCCGGCGCTGACCGTGTCGCTGTTGACCGTCTCGCCGGTGGCGAACACCTTCGCCGCCATCGCCGTGGCCGGCAGCACCAGGCCGCGGACCTTGTCCGCGGCGGTGCCGGAGGCGGCCTCGACGACCAGTTCCCCGCTCTCGCCGACAGGGACGGCCAGGGCGACCAGGTCAGCGCCGGAGATGTCCCGCACGGTGGCGGTCACCGTCTCCAGGACCTCGGCCGGGTCCTGGCCCGAGAGCAGGCTTCGGGTCAGTTCGTCGCTCGCCGCCAGCCACCGCTGCTTGCGGCGGGCGTCGTCATACAGCCGGGCGTTGTCGATCGCCACGCCGGCCGCGGCGGCCAGGGTCCGCAGCACCGCCTCGTCGTCACCGTCGAATTCGGCGCCGCCCTCCTTGTCCGTGAGGTACAGGTTGCCGAACACCTCGTCGCGGACCCGGACCGGGGCGCCGAGGAAGCTGGTCATCGGAGGGTGCCCGGGCGGGAAGCCCACCGACGCCGGATGGTCGGCCAGGTTCGCCAGGCGCAGCGGCTCCGGGTTGCGGATGAGCTGGCCCAGGATGCCCTCGCCCCGGGGATAGTGCCCGATGCGGGCCACGGTCTCCTCGTCGATGCCGACGGTGAGGAACTGCTTGATCGTGCCCTCTTCCCCCAGCACACCGAGCGCCCCATAACGGGCGTCGACCAGGGCGACCGCGGACTCCACGATGCGCCGCAGCACCACCTCCAGGTCCAGGTCGGAGCCGACGGCCAGCACCGCATCCAGCAGCGTGCTCGTCCTGTCCCGGACAGCCCGCACCTGCTGGACCTGCTCGTGGAGACCCTCCAACAACTCGTCCAGCCGCAGCTGGGGAGAGGGGCCCGGTGCCCCGGTGTCGACTTCGTTCACCACGGTTCCCCTCATCCTCGACCATCGGACCACTGTTCAGCATGCCCGATGAACGGGCAGGGCTCGCCGCCGCCCCTGGCCAGCGGCCGAAGACGAGCGAAACCGGCCCCGGCGGCGACGAACCGCCGCACGCGTGGCCCGATCGCGCGTAGGCCGCGTGGACGACGTGATCGCCAGGTGGGCGCAGCAACGTCGGCTCCGGCATGTCCGGATGACGATCCCCCGTGATGGGCCGGGTGCGGCGGCGCATCGCCCCCGCCCACTGCGAAGAGACCGTGGCACGTCTCACACCGTCTGCACGGCGCGGTCGCGCACCGCCTCTCAGCGGGGCCCCTGGTCAGCGGACGAGAGGCACGGCCATGGCGACGCATGGGCGACGCGTGGGCCGCTGGTCCCGTCTCTCGGGCCCGGCCCGAGGCCGGGCGGCCCCGATCACCAGGGCCCTTGGTCCCCGTTCCTGCCCGGGACCGGGGTGGGGTGGTCTTGAGCTGCTAGACCTGGCGGTGGCTGCTGTTGCAGGGCCTGCTCTTTCGTCTTCCTCTCCTCAGGAGTGTCATGCTGTCTGCCGAGTCGGCCGCGCTGATCCGGGCCACCCTGCCTGCCGTCGGCGGGGCACTGGATGAGATCACCACCCGCTTCTACGCCACGATGTTCGCCGAGCACCCCGAGCTGCTGGACGGCATGTTCAACCGCGGCAACCAGGCCAGCGGCGTACAGCGCCGGGCCCTTGCCGGCTCGATCGCCGCCTTCGCCGGCGCGCTGCTCGCCGATCCGGGCACCCGCCCGGACACCCTGCTCGCCCGCATCGCCCACAAGCACGTGGCCGTCGGGGTCACCGAAGACCAGTACACGATCGTGCACAAGTACCTGTTCGCCGCCATCGCCGAGGTGCTGGGCGAAGCGGTCACTCCGGATGTCGCGGCTGCCTGGGACGAGGTGTACTGGCTGATGGCCGGAGCCCTCATCGCCCAGGAAGCGCGCCTCTACCTCGAAGCCCAGGTGCGGCCCGGACACCCGTGGCGGCAGTGGACCGTCGTCGAACGCCGCCAGGAGACCGCCGACACCGTCTCGTTCCTGCTGCGGCCCTCCGACGGTGCGCCCGCGCCGCGCGCCCGGGCCGGGCAGTACGTCAGCGTGCGCGTGAAGATGCCCGACGGGGTGCACCAGTTGCGCCAGTACAGCCTCTCCTCGGCCCCCGGTGACCAGGTGCGCCGGATCACCGTCAAGCGGGTGACCGGCCAGGGCGCCCCCGACGGCGAAGTGTCCAGCCTGTTGCACCGCACTGTCGAGGCCGGCGACGAACTCGCGCTTTCCGCTCCCTTCGGCGATGTCGTGCTGGACGGTACGGACGCTCCGCTGGTGCTGGTCTCCGCCGGCATCGGCTGCACCCCGATGGTCGCCATGCTCGAGCACCTCGCGGGCACCGCCTCCACCCGCCCTGTCACGGTCCTGCACGCCGACCGCTCACCCGCCGACCACGCACTGCGCGCCGACACGGACCGGCTGGTCGGCACGCTGCCCGATGCGCGCGCCACGTTCTGGTACGAGCGGGACCCGGCGACAGCGCCCGGCTCGCGGACGGGGCTGATGAACCTCGACGCGCTGGAACTGCCCGTCGACGCAAGCGTCTACCTGTGCGGCCCACTTCCCTTCATGCGAGAGCTCAGGTCGCAGCTGCTGCGTGGCGGGATCCCCGCCCGCAACATCCGCTACGAGGTCTTCGGCCCTGACCTGTGGCTCGCCGACGCCACCGCCTGAGCGGCGCCGGCCCCCTGCTCGCGCCACCGTGCCGTCACCCCCCTTCCGTGAGGATCACTCCCATGGCCGCCACCAGCCCCACAGCCGCCGTCACGCCGCTGGCCCATCCTCAATGGCCGTCCGCCCGCCGCGCCGCGCACAACGCGGCGACGCCGCTGCCGGCCGTGCAGATGCCGCTGTCCAGGGCGGCCGACTGCGTCCTGGCCGAGGATGTGGCCGCTCAGTCCGCGATGCCCACGGCCGACTGCTCGGCGATGGACGGCTGGGCCGTACGGGGCGACCCTCCCTGGCGCGTCGTCGGGTCCGTCCTGGCAGGTCAACCCATCGGTCCGCCCCTCGCCCCGGGTACGGCGGTGGCCATCGCCACCGGAGCCGCGCTCCCAGCCGGGTGTGAGTCGGTACTGCGCAGCGAGCGCGGAGCGCTGGACGCTGCGGGGCTCCTGCGCACTCTGCCCGGGACACCGCCCCCGCGGGCGCGTGCGGACGTGCGCCGCCGGGGCGAGGAGGCCCACCAAGGTGACACCCTGCTGGCCGCGGGGCTCTTGCTCACCCCGCCCGCCCTCGGCCTGGCCGCAGCCGCAGGCAACGACACGGTCCGGGTCCACCGTCCTGCGGCGGTCAGTTGTCTCGTCCTCGGCGATGAGCTGGTCACACGCGGCGTTCCCGGGCCGGGGAGGGTGCGGGATGCCCTCGGGCCGCAACTGCCGTTGTGGCTGGCAGCGCTGCACACCGGCCCGGTCCGTCTGCGGTACGTCCCCGACACCTTCGACGGCGTCCTCGATCGGGTCACTGCGGAGTCGCGCACCGCCGACGTGCTCGTCACCACCGGAGGCAGTGCCCGAGGCCCCGTCGATCACGTGCGTGCCTGCATGGAGCAGGTCGGCGGGCGGATTCTGGTCGACGGGGTCGCCGTACGGCCCGGACATCCGATGATGCTGGCGCAGCTGCCCGATCATCGCTGGTGGGTGGCACTGCCCGGCAACCCCCTGGCGGCCTGCGTAGCCATGCTCACACTGCTTGAGCCGCTGGTCGCCGCCCTGCGCGGCCAGCCGCTTCCCCGCCTTCGGCAGGTGCCCTTGGCGATCGATGTCTTCTCTCCCTCGGACGATCACCGTCTGCTGCCCTACCGGCTCAACGCCGACGGATCCGCCTCTCCCCGGCAACACAGCGGATCGGCCATGCTGAGGGGCCTGGCCACCTCGCCAGGACTGTTGGTGATCCCGCCCGACGGCGCGTGCGCCGGCCAGACCGTGGACGTCCTGCCCATGCCGTGGTAGCCACGTCCGATTTCCTGCCGCTCCCGAAGCTCCGGGTGGTACCTCACCGCCACCAGCCTGCCTCACCGGACCGGCCTTCCGCCGACACTGCCACCTTGGCCCGGTGGCCCGGGCGCTCCTCGCCGGCGATCACCCTCGGTTACTATGCTCACTTCATGCCGGAGGCCGGCAGCAAGGGGCGCGGCGTCATCGACGGCCCGCTGGCGGAGCGGGGAGGCCGGCCCGCCGGCCGAAACTCCCCATTCTCCCCAGCGTCGTTGACCGGTGATTCCTGCCGCTAAGCCCCCGAGAAATCGTCCATGGACTGCAAGGCTGAAGAGATGGGTGGCCTGGGAAAGTGTTGGAAGAGGTCGTAGCGACCCGCTATGTCACGCCCCTGCGTGAGGGCGGTTCGCTCCCGGGGATCGTCGAGGCCGACGACCTCGGTACGTACGTCATGAAGTTCACCGGAGCCGGCCAGGGCCGCAAGACCCTGGTCGCCGAGGTCATCTGCGGCCGCCTCGCCCAGCGGCTGGGGCTCAGGGTCCCCACGCTGGTGCAGATGCAGCTCGACCCCGTGATCGGGCTCGCCGAGCCCGACCAGGAGGTCCAGGAGCTGCTCAAGGCCAGCGGCGGCCTCAACCTGGGCATGGACTACCTGCCGGGCTCCATCGGCTTCGACCCGCTCGCGTACCGGGTGGACCCGGCCGAGGCGGGGCGCGTGATCTGGTTCGACGCCCTGGTCAACAACGTCGACCGGTCGTGGCGCAACCCGAACATGCTGGTCTGGCACGGGGACCTCTGGCTCATCGACCACGGCGCCACCATGATCTGGCACCACAACTGGCCCACGGCGCAGGCCGCCGCCGCCAAGCCGTACAACGCCTCCGACCACGTACTGGCCCCCGTGGGCCCGGACGTCGAGGGCGCGGCCGCCGCACTCGCGCCCCTGGTCACCGAGGAACTGCTCACCGAGGTCACCGCCGAGGTGCCGGACGAGTGGCTGGTCGACGAGCCGGGTTTCGCCTCCGCCGACGCGCTGCGCCGGGCCTACGTGGAGGCGCTGCTGCCGCGCGCGGCCACGATCCACGAGAGGATCTCGCTGGAGGCCGAGGTGAGGGCACCGGCCGGGCCTCCCGGCTGGCTCACCGACCACCTGCCGGAATGGCCCCACAAGACCCACAAGAAGAAGAGCGGCGACGAGTGAGCAAGCGGGACGTGTTCGAGTACGCGCTGGTGCGCGTGGTGCCCCGGATGGAACGCGGCGAGTGTTTCAACGCCGGCGTGATCGTCTACTGCCGGGCGCATTCCTACGTCGCCGCGCGCACCCACCTCGACGAGGTGAAGCTCCTCGCACTGGACCCGGCGGCCGACGTGGCCGGCGTACGGGCCGCGCTGCGCGGGGTCGAGGGCGTGTGCGGCGGCGGGGAAGCGGCGGGGCAGGCCGCGGGTGACGACGCGGGGCGGCGGTTCCGCTGGCTGATCGCCCCGCGCAGCACGGTGGTGCAGCCGGGGCCGGTGCACACCGGCCTGACGGCCGACCCCGCGGCGGAGGTGGAGCGGCTGCTGGACCTGCTGGTGCGCTGACCGTCGGCCGCCGGGCCGGGCCGGTCGCCGTTGACACGGGGTGTCAGGGCTCCTAGCGTCTCCTCAGCTGAAGCTACTAAGCGGTTGCTCACCTCTGGGCGACCGCCTCTCTAGGGCGAGGAGAACCAGCATGTCCACCACCGAGCAGCGCGTCGCGATCGTGACCGGGGCGGCCCGGGGCATCGGCGCGGCCACCGCCGTACGCCTGGCCGCCGAGGGTCGCGCCGTCGCCGTACTCGACCTCGACGAGGCGGCCTGCAAGGACACCGTGGAGGCCGTCACGGCGGCCGGCGGCCGGGCCCTGGCGGTCGGCTGCGACGTCTCGGACGGCGCCCGGGTGGAGGCGGCCGTCGAGCGCGTCGCCGCCGAACTCGGCGCCCCCACCATCCTGGTCAACAACGCCGGTGTGCTGCGCGACAATCTGCTCTTCAAGATGAGCGAGACCGACTGGGACACGGTGATGAACGTGCACCTGCGCGGCGCCTTCCTGATGTCGAAGGCGTGTCAGAAGTACATGGTGGAGGCCAAGTTCGGCCGCATCGTGAACCTCTCCAGCAGCTCGGCGCTCGGCAACCGCGGCCAGGCCAACTACTCTGCGGCCAAGGCCGGTCTGCAGGGCTTCACCAAGACCCTGGCCATCGAGCTCGGCAAGTTCGGCGTCACCGCCAACGCCGTCGCCCCCGGCTTCATCGTCACCGAGATGACCGCCCAGACGGCCGCCCGCGTCGGCATGGGCTTCGAGGACTTCCAGGCCGCGGCCGCCACCCAGATCCCCGTCCAGCGCGTCGGCCGTCCGGACGACATCGCCAACGCCATCGCGTTCTTCACCGGCGAGGCCGCCGGCTTCGTCTCCGGCCAGGTCATGTACGTGGCCGGCGGCCCCCTCAACTGACTCGACCACGAGAGGCAGGGCGTACGTCATGACGTACAGCGGTACCGACAGCGGCAAGGTCGCGCTGATCACCGGAGCGAGCCGGGGCATCGGCTACGGCATCGCCGAGGCGCTGGTCGCGCGCGGCGACCGGCTCTGCATCACCGGGCGCAACGAGGAGGCCCTCAAGGAGGCCGTGGAGCGCCTCGGCGCGGACCGGGTGATCGGGGTGGCCGGGAAGGCGCACGACGAGGCCCACCAGGCCCTCGCCGTCGAGCGCACGATGGAGGCGTTCGGCCGGGTCGACTTCCTGGTGAACAACGCCGGCACCAATCCGGTCTTCGGGCCGATCGCGGACCTGGACCTCGGGGTCGCGCGGAAGGTCTTCGAGACCAACGTGATCTCGGCGCTCGGCTTCGCCCAGCGGACCTGGCACGCCTGGCAGAAGGAGAACGGCGGCGCGATCGTGAACATCGCCTCGATCGCCGGCGTCTCCGCCTCGCCCTTCATCGGCGCGTACGGGATGAGCAAGGCCGCCATGGTCAACCTCACCCTCCAGCTCGCGCACGAGATGGCGCCCGGGGTCCGCGTGAACGCCATCGCCCCGGCGGTGGTCAAGACGAAGTTCGCCCAGGCGCTCTACGAGGGCCGGGAGCAGGAGGCCGCGGCGGCCTACCCGCTCGGCCGGCTCGGGCTCCCGGAGGACATCGGAGGGGCCGCGGCGTTTCTTACATCTGCACAAGCGGAATGGATCACTGGGCAAACTCTGGTCGTCGACGGTGGGATGTTCCTCAATGCCGGGGTGCACTGACCGATAATCGGACGTATTTGCCTCCGAAAGGGAGGTAAATGTGTATCGAATGCGCACGGAACCGGTCAAGTGCCTCACGAAACCAACCCATTGGATTCGTGGGGCACTGCGGTAGGGTCTGCCGCACCCCTGGCTGATCGAGGAGCGTGCACGTGTTCAACCGGACCAGATGCCTGCAGATCCCTGCGGCCCTTGCGTCCATATCCCTGCTCGCCGGTTGCGGCCTGCTGTCGGATGACGACGGCGACGAAGCGAAGCGGATCGTCGTCGGGACCACGAGCGCGCCGAGCACCCTCGACCCCGCCGCGGCGTGGGACGGCTCCTGGGAGCTGTACCGGAACGTCTACCAGACCCTTCTGGCCTTCCCCACGGGCTCCACCAAGCCCCAGCCGGACGCCGCCCAGAACTGCGAGTTCACGGACGGCGCGAGCCAGGCCTACCGGTGCACCCTGCGCAAGGGCCTGAAGTTCTCCAACGGCGAGCCCCTCGACGCCAAGGCCGTCAAGCACTCGCTCGACCGGATCAGGACGATCGGCTCCAAGGTCGGCCCGAAGGACCTCTTCGGCAGCCTCGACAAGATCGAGACCCCGGACGCGCTGACGGTCGTCTTCCACCTGAAGACCTCGGACGCCACCTTCCCGTACGTCCTCGGCTCGCCGGCCGCCTCGCTGGTCGCGCCCAAGGACTACCCGGCCGACAGGGTGCGCGAGGACGGCAAGATCACCGGCTCGGGCCCCTACGTGCTGGAGTCGTACAAGGAGGGCGGCGAGGCCGTCCTCACCGAGAACAAGAGCTACGCCGGCTTCGCGAAGCGCCAGAACAAGGCCGTGACCATCCGCTACTTCGCGGACTCCGAGAAGATGGTCGCCGCCCTGAAGGCCAAGGATCTGGACGCCACCTACCGAGGCCTGTCGGCCCCGCAGATCACCGACCTGCAGAGCCCCGCCGCGCACCAGCTGGGCGTCCAGGTCGTCGAGAACGTCGGCGCCGAGATCCGCTACCTGGTCTTCAACCCGAAGGACCCGGCGGTCAACAAGCTCGCGGTCCGCCAGGCCATCGCCCAGATCATCGACCGCGGCACCCTCGTCTCCAAGGTCTACCAGGGCACCGCCGAGCCGCTGTACTCGATGGTTCCCAAGGGCGTCGTCGGCCACAAGACGCCGTTCTACGACAAGTACGGCGCCGCGGATGTCGGCAAGGCCAAGAAGATCCTCAAGGAGGCCGGCATCAACCAGCAGGTCGACCTGACCTTCTGGTACACCACCGACCGGTACGGCTCCTCCACCGCCGAGGAGTTCACCGAGATCAAGCGCCAGCTGGACGAGAGCGGCCTGTTCAACATCACCCTGCGCAGCCAGCCCTGGAAGGCCTTCCAGGAGGGCTACAAGAGCCAGGAGTACCCGGTCTTCGGCCGAGGCTGGTTCCCCGACTTCCCGGACCCCGACAACTTCATCGCGCCGTTCGTCGGCAAGGAGAACGCGGTCGGCACCCCGTACGAGCAGAACGAGATCCTGACCGAGCTGCTCCCCAAGTCCCGCCGCGACGGCGACCGATCCAGCGGGGTCCAGCAGTTCGAGAAGGCCCAGCAGATCTTCGCCGAGGACGTCCGGCTGCTGCCCCTGTGGCAGGGCAAGCTGTACGTCGCCGCACGCGAGGACATCGCGGGCGCCGAGCGGGCACTCGACCCGCAGACCGCCATGCAGATGTGGGAGCTGTACCGCAAGACCAGCTGGTAGCCGCGGCCCCCGCCCGGGCGGTCGTCCCGGGCGGCCGACGCGTTGTCAGTGGCCCCCGGTAGGTTCTGAGCAGTCGCACGAACTTGTACCGGAGGTTGTCACCGTGACCCAGATGCTGCCCGAGTCCTGGCTCCCCGTCCTCGGCGGGGAGCTGGACCAGCCCTACTTCAAGGAACTCACCGAGTTCGTCGAGAAGGAGCGGGCCAACGGGCCGGTCTACCCGCCCCGGGAGCAGGTCTTCGCCGCGCTGGACGCCACGCCCTTCGACCAGGTGAAGGTCCTCGTCCTCGGGCAGGACCCCTACCACGGCGCCGGCCAGGGCCACGGCCTGTGCTTCTCCGTGCAGCCCGGGGTCAAGACCCCGCCCTCGCTGCGCAACATCTACAAGGAGATGAAGGAGGAGCTCGGCCTGGAGGTCCCGGACAACGGGTACCTGATGCCGTGGGCCCGGCAGGGCGTCCTGCTGCTCAACGCGGTGCTCACCGTCCGCGAGGCCGAGCCGAACTCGCACAAGGGCAAGGGCTGGGAGAAGTTCACCGACGCCGTGATCCGCGCGGTGTCCGACCGTCCCGACCCGGCCGTGTTCGTCCTGTGGGGCGCCTACGCCCAGAAGAAGATCCCGCTCATCGACGAAGAGCGGCACGTGATCGTCAAGGGAGCCCACCCCTCGCCGCTGTCGGCCAAGAAGTTCTTCGGCTCCCGGCCCTTCACGCAGATCAACGAGGCCATCGCCGCCCAGGGGCATGAGCCGATCGACTGGCGGATCCCGGACCTCGGCTGACGTCCCCCCGCGCCTCGGCGCCTTCACCGGAACCTCCGGCTAGCGTCGTGACGACCGGACCGGACAAGGTCCGGCAGAGCAAGCCGGAGGCGCCGTGACCGAGCAGCAGGAGGCGTCGGAGGACGCCCTCATGACGAGGATCGGCCAGGCGGTCATCCTGCTGCACGCCGGTGACCGCGAGGAGGCCCGCAACCGGCTCGGCGCGATCTGGCAGGAGATCGGCGAGCAGGGGGACCGCCTGCACCGGTGCACCCTCGCCCACTACATGGCCGACGCCCAGGACGACCCCGCCGACGAGCTGGCCTGGGACCTGCGGGCCCTGACCGCCGCCGACGCCCTGACCGCCGCCGACGCCCTGACCGCCGCCGACGCCCTGGGCGACGGCTCCGGAAGCGGGGACGACGGGAGCGGGTTCGGGCGGCCTGCGCTGCGCGAGCCGCATCCCGCGATGCGCGTGTTCTACCCCTCCCTGCACCTCAGCCTGGCCGCCGACTACCTGAAGCTCCAGCGGCCGGAGGCCGCCCGGGTCCACCTGGCGCGGGCCCGCGCGGCCGCCGGAGCACTGGCCGACGACGGCTACGGCAACGGCGTACGGGCCGCCATCGCACGGCTGGAGCGGCGCCTCGCCGCGGAACCGGGCCCCCGGCCGCGGCCCTTTCCCGAACAGTCGTAGCAGGACCTGCCCCGGACGTCTCAGCCGCCGTGGACCCCCGCGCAGATCCGGGCTTCGGGGCTGTCGGGGTCCCAGCGGCCGTGGCGCCGGCCCAGCGCGCAGACGTCGGCCGGGTGCACCGGCAGCTTCCGCATCAGCTCACGCTTCGCCTCGGCATCGGGCCGGGCGTGCCGCCGCGGGCCGTCAGGACGCCCCGGTGCGGGCTCGGCGGCCCGCCGGGGCTCCGGGATGTCGGGGACCGGTGGAGCGTCCGCCACGGGCCCGCCCGGGGCGCTCCTGGCGGGGCTGTCGGCGTCCCGCCCGGCGGGGGCCGCTGCCGCCGGCCGCGCGGCCTGCTCCGGGGCCGCCTCGACCGCCTCCAGTGCCTCCAGGGCAGGTGCCCGGACGGCCACGGGGGCGGTCCCGGGCCCGCCGCGCGGCTCGTGCCGGGGCGGGACCCCGGCGGCGGGGACCGCCGCGGGCTGCACGGGTCCGGGGCTCACATTGACACAGCCGGAGACCGCCGAAACGGCACAGGCGACTCCGAGCAGCAGCTTTGTCGTGGTTCGCGTTGGATGCACCCGCGCAACTCTGCTGTGTGAGGACCCCGTTGCGGAAACCGGGAGCCCATATTCACCCCGCACGGGTGACGGGCGGCGGGGTGACCGGCGGATCGCGGGCCACCCCCAGCCAGGGCACCCCGGCCCCACGGAACGGCTCAGTCGCCGGTGGCGCCGTCTATCCGCTCGCGCAGCAGGTCCGCGTGACCGTTGTGGCGCGCGTACTCCTCGATCATGTGGGTGTAGACCCAGCGCAGGCTGAAGACCTCGCCGCGGTGGTGGCTCGCGGCCTCCGAGCGCAGGTCGAGCGAGCGGCCCGCGGCCGCCCGGCGGGCGAGTTCCACCTCCGCCCGCCACACCTGCTCGGTCTCGGCCCAGGTGGCCGCCTCGGTGAAGTGGAAGTCGCCGTCCCGGTCCTCGTCCGTGACGTACAGCTCGGGCAGGTCCTCGCCCAGCATGATCTCCCGGAACCAGTACCGCTCCACCTCCGCCATGTGCCGCACGAGGCCCAGGAGGCTCAACTCGGAAGGCGCGAGCGGGGTCCTGCGCAACTCCTCGTCCTGCAGCCCCTCGCACTTCCACAGGAGGGTGGCACGGTGGTAGTCGAGCCAGCCGTCCAGCATCTCCCGCTCGTCGGCGGTGGTGGAGGGCTCGTCGCGGTGTGATCCTGAACTGGTGGTCATGACGATCATCCTGGGCGAAGCGAACCCCCGGCCACCAGCGATTAAGCTGCCAAGATCCCACAAGGACCGAACTTGGAGGCCCCGGTGAAGGTCGGCTGCATCGGACTCGGCGACATCGCGCAGAAAGCGTACCTGCCCGTCCTCACCGCCCGCGCGGACGTCGAACTGCACCTGCAGACGCGCACCCCCGCCACCCTGCAGCGGATCGGCGACACCCACCACGTCCCGGCCGCGCGGCGGCACACCGAACTCGACGCCCTGCTCGCCCAGGACCTGGACGCGGCCTTCGTGCACGCCCCGACCGGAGCCCACCCCGAGATCCTCACGCACCTGCTGGAAGCCGGCGTACCCACCTACGTGGACAAGCCGCTCGCCTACGAGTTCGCCGCGTCACGGCGGCTGGTGGAACTGGCCGAGAAGCGCGATGTCTCCCTCGCCGTCGGCTTCAACCGCCGCTACGCGCCCGGGTACGCGCAGTGCGCCGACCACCCGCGTGACCTGATCGTCATGCAGAAGAACCGGGTCGGCCTGCCCGAGGACCCGCGCACGCTGGTGCTCGACGACTTCATCCACGTCGTCGACACCCTGCGCTTCCTGCTGCCCCGCGAGGCCGACCGTACGGACGTCCGCGCCGTGGTGCGCGACGGGCTGATGCACCAGGTCGTGCTGCACCTCTCCGGCCCCGGATTCAGCGCGCTCGGCATCATGAACCGCCTCTCCGGCTCCAACGAGGAGGTCCTGGAGGTGTCCGGCACGGACACCAAGCGGCAGGTCGTCAACCTCGCCGAGGTCATCGACCACAAGGGCCAGCCCACCGTGCGCCGCCGCGGGGACTGGGTGTCCGTCGCCCGCCAGCGCGGCGTCGAACAGGTCGTGGACCACTTCCTGGAAGCGGTCGCGGCGGGCCGGACCCTCAGCGCGCGCGACGCGCTGCTCACCCACGAGCTGTGCGAGACGGTGGTGAACTCGGCTCTGGAGCAGGCCTTCTGAGCGACCGGGCCCCCACCACCGCGCAGTAGGCGGCCAGTACGGCGAGGGCCGCGGCCACCGGCCAGGCACCGAAGCGCACGAAGAGGGTCGAGCCGCGCGCGAGCGGTACCTCGTACACCTGCGCGGTCCGCGCCGGCGTGGGCAGGGCGGGGCCGATCCGCTCGCCCGACGGGCCGTGCACCACGCTGACCCCGGTGAGGGTGGCGTGCACCATCGGGCGGCCGTTCTCGGCGGCCCGCAGGGCCGCCAGGGACGCGTGCTGGGCCGGGGCCCAGCTGCCTTGGAAGGTGGAGGTCGCCGACTGGGCGACGAGCAGGGAGGCCCCGTCGAGGGTGAGGCGCCTGCTCATGTCGGGGAAGGCCGACTCGAAGCAGACCAGCGGCCCCACCCGGACACCGGCGGGCCCGTCGGGCCGCCCGGACAGGTCCATGACCACGGGCGTGTTCCCGCGCATACGGTCCTCGCCGGCCGCCCGCCCGACCGAGGTGGCCCATCCGAGCAGCGTCCGGGCCGGTACGTACTCGCCGAACGGCACCAGCCGCATCTTGTCGTACCGGTCACCCGTGGGGCCGGCGGGACCGACCAGGACGGCGCTCTTGTAGATGCCCGGCCGGTCCGCGCGCCGCGCGTCCACGTTCACCAGCAGCGGCGCCCCGACCTCCGCCGACATCGAGGCCAGCCGCCGGGCCAGGTCCGGACGGGCCGACAGGTCCTCGCCGACACTGCTCTCGCCCCACACCACGAGGTCCACGTCCTGCCCGGCCAGCGGCCGCGTGAGTCGCTCCCCGGCCGCGAACCGCCGCTCCACGCTGTCCGGGCCGTCCGGCACCTGCCCCGGCTGTACGACGGCCACGCGCAGCCCGCCCGACTCCGCGGGCCGGGCCGCCCACGCCCACACCGCGCCCGTCAACAGCGCACAGCCCGTGAGCCCGGCCACCGCCGGGACCCGCGCCCCCGGCACCGCGAGCAGCAGCACCAGGGCGCAGTTGACCGCCACCAGCAGCAGACTGACCAGCCACACCCCGCCCACCGAAGCCAGCCGCAGCGCCGTCGGCACCTGCCACTGGCTGGCGCCCAGCAGCCCCCACGGCCCGCCCAGCCCCTGCCAGGACCGGACCACCTCCGACAGCAGCCACCCCGCCGGTACGACGACCAGCGCGCAGGCGGCCCGGCCCGCCGAGGGGCGCCCTCCGAGCAGCCGGCGCACCAGCAGCGCCCAGGGGATCCACAGCAGGCCCACCAGCGCGGCCACGGGGAGCAGGAAGACGTGCAGGCTCGGCAGCAGCCAGTGGTGCACGGCCAGGATGTAGCCGGCGCCGCCGAGCCAGCCCTCCAGGGCCGCCCGCCGGCCGGTCGGAGCCGACCTCAGCAGCAGCATCCAGGGCACCAGGGCGACGTAGGCGAACCACCACAGGGCCGGGGCGGGGAAGGCGAGCGCGGGCAGAGCGCCGGCCGCGAGCGCCGCGGGCGCCCGCCACCGGCGCGACCACCCGCTGTGCATCGGGACCATGGCGCCTCCGCTTCCAGTGTGGGCAGTGCCGGGCGGACCTGCCCCTCCGGCGGGGCGGAGCGGGTTCAGACGGCCGTGTGCCGCCACTTCTCGTGCACGGTCACCCGGGTGAGCCGCCAGCCGTCCCGGGTGCGGGCCAGAGCGAAGGTGTAGCGCCCGGCGGTGACGAAGTCGGGGGAGGTGGCCGTGCCGTCGGCCTCCGGCCCCTCCAGCCGCATCGGATTGAGGAAGTCGGCTCGGACCTCGGCGCTGTCGCCGGGCGAGCCGGCGACGTCCTCCAGCCGGATCAGCCGGTTGACGATCAGGTGCTGCCGCACGGGGAAGAGCTTCATGGTCTCCGCGAGCCAGTCCGCCACCCGCCCCACCGGACCCTCGATCCCGCCCGCCGAGCTGTAGTCGGCCCGCCCGCCGGCGGCGAACAGGGCGCGGTAGGCGGCCCAGTCGCCGTCGTCCACGGCCACCGCGTAGCCGGTGACCACGTCGTCGATCGCCAGCCGGTCCATCACCGTCGCGAGATCCACACGCTGAGTCATCGGGTCAGTGTGGGGCTGCGCGGGCGCGAGGCCAAGGGGCGTGCGGCGACCGGATCTCCGCGCGGCCCGTCAGTGACCGGAACGCGCCTCCCGCTGCCGCACCACGACGAGGAACGCGTCGCTCGCCAGATCCATGACCACCTCGGCCGGCACGCCCTCGCGCATCCGCTGCGCCGCGTACTCCTCGGCGGGCCAGCTCCCCCGCGGACTTCCGGCCGGAAAACGCTCCAGCACCACTCGACCCATGGGACACCCCCTGCTTCTTGCCTTTCAGTCTCTTCGTGAACAACGACGCGGAGGCCGCCCGGGAACGTTCCCGGGCGGCCTCCGATTCACGCGAAGTGGTGGCGCGGGGCCCCCTACGAGCCGGACTCACCGGCGTGCGGGCTCAGCACGTCCGTGCCGATCAGCACGAACAGCACGATGCCCAGCACGATGCGGTAGATCACGAAGGGCATGAAGCTCTTGGTGGTGATGAACTTCATGAACCACGCGATCACGGCGTAGCCGACGAAGAAGGCGATGAGCGTCGCGAAGACCGTCGGACCCCAGGAGATGTGGCCCGGTTCCTCGATCACGTCCTTGATCTCGAAGGCACCCGAGGCCAGCACGGCCGGGATGGCGAGGAGGAAGGAGTACCGGGCGGCCGCCTCGCGGGTGAAGCCCAGCAGCAGACCGCCGGAGATCGTCGCGCCGGAGCGCGAGACACCCGGGATCAGGGCCATCGCCTGGCAGAAGCCGAAGATCAGACCGTCCTTGACTCCCAGCTGCTGGAGCGTCTTGCGCTCACGGATCGCCCGGTGCCGGCCGCCCTCCTCGTCGCGGGCGGCCAGCCGGTCGGCGACGCCCAGCACGATGCCCATCACGATGAGGGTGGTGGCCGTCAGCCGCAGGTCGCGGGCCGGGCCGACGATCGCGTCCTTGAACACGAGGCCGAGGATGCCGATCGGCAGTGAGCCGACGATCACCAGCCAGCCCATCTTGGCGTCCTGTTCGGAACGCAGGGCCTTCGTGTACAGGGAACGGAACCAGGTGGAGACGATCCGCGCGATGTCCTTGCGGAAGTAGATCAGAACGGCGGCCTCGGTGCCGATCTGGGTGATGGCCGTGAAGGCCGCTCCTGGGTCGTGCCAGCCGGCGAATGCCGCGGTCAGCCGCAGGTGGGCGCTGGAGGAGATCGGGAGGAACTCCGTAAGCCCCTGGACGAGACCGAGGATTAGGGATTCGAACCAGCTCATGTCGGGGTGCGCTCGTCCTTGTGATCGTCGGGCAGTTCGCCCCCGATGCTAGGGCCCGTGTGAAGCGCCGCTGACCACAGGGGGGTGCTGGGACGTCAGTTCATACACCGGATCGCCGGTTCGAAGGGGTGCCAGGCGGTGCCTTTTGCGCCAGCCGACGACTCCGGCGGCCACCACGGAGACCACGATGAAGCCCAACGAGACGAGGAAGGCGGGGGACCCGGGGGAGGAGGCGCTGGCCCCCGCGATCACGTACGCCATGGTGTTCGGGACCACGCCGAGCGCCGTCGCCACCAGGAAGGGCGCCCAGCCGCAGCGGGACACCGCCGCGCAGTAGTTGGCCACCACGAAGGGCACCCCGGGGAAGAGCCGTACCGCGATCATCGAGCGGAATCCGTGCCGGCTGAGCTGGCCGTCGGCGGCTTCCAGCAGCCGCCCGCGCAGAAACGGACGCAAAGCCTCTTGCCCCATGACCCGGCCGAGCCCGAAGGCGATGCCGGCGCCCAGCACGGTGCCCCCGACCGCCGCGACGAGGCCGAACTGCGTACCGAAGACCGCTCCCGCGGCCAGGTTCAGCAGGGGACGCGGCACGAACGCCGCCGAGCACACGCCGTACACGGCTGCGAACGCCAGGACGGCCGCGCCCACCGGGAGGCCGGGGGGCCAGCCCTCCGAGAGGATCCGCTGGGGTTCGTAGACCAGCACGCACACGCCGGCCGCGGCGAGCAGCACGACGAGGAGCGCCAGCCGGGTCCACGGCGCGAGGAGGAGGGACATCCCGGGAGACTAGCCGAGGTATGCGGCATCGCGCCGTAATCTGGGCCTCATGCTGTCGAACGGCGGGGGGCCTCCCAGGGTTCCCCGCAGCGCCCTCGCGGACACCCTGCTGGAGCGGCTGACCGGGACGTACGCGGCCGCGGCCGACCCCGTGCGGGCCGAGGCCATGGCCGCGTACATGAAGCACGTCGCCCCCTTCCTCGGCATCCCCGCACCGCTGCGCCGGGAACTGTCCCGGACAGTGACCAAGAACACTCCGCGGCCGTCGGAAGCGGACTGCGCTGCCCTCGCCCTGCGCTGCTGGCGGCTTCCCGAGCGGGAGTACCACTACTTCGCGGTGGACTACCTGCGCCGCCACGCCGACCGCTGCACCTGCGCACTCCTGCCGGTCGTCCGGCACCTGATCACCACCGTCCCCTGGTGGGACACCGTCGACCTGCTCGCCGCGCACACCGTCGGCCCGCTGGTGGCCGCGGACCCCGACCTCGCCCCCGTGATGGACGAGTGGATCGGCAGCGAGGACCTGTGGCTCGCCCGCACCGCCCTCCTGCACCAACTCCGCTACAAGGACGCCACCGACACCGGCAGGCTCTTCGCCTACTGCCGCCGCCAGGCCGGCCACCCGGACTTCTTCCTCCGCAAGGCCATCGGCTGGGCCCTGCGCGAGTACGCCAAGACCGACCCCGACGCGGTGCGCGCCTTCGTCGACGCCGAACGCGCCGTGCTGTCCCGGCTGTCCGTGCGCGAAGCGCTCAAGAACCTCTGAGCGAGCCCCGGTTCACGCGGTAATTCATTCGACGCCACGCGGGACGGTCCGGCAGCATCAGGGACATGTCCCGGTACGCCTTCCCCGCAGCGCCGTCCGCAGTCGCGGACGCGCCGAAGGCTGCCGAATCCGCGGACGCGCCCGCCTTCGCCGCATTCGACGGCGCACGAAGCTGACCCTTCCCGGATCGTCCGGCGGACCCCGCAGGGGGAGGGTCGGCTCGGTTCAGGGGTCCCGTCCACGCTTCGAGCAACGGGAAGAGATCATGGCCAAGACGGCCTTCGTGCGGACCAAGCCGCACCTCAACATCGGCACCATGGGTCACGTCGACCACGGCAAGACCACCCTCACCGCCGCCATCACCAAGGTCCTCGCCGAGCGCGGCGGCGCCTCCTTCGTGCCCTTCGACCGCATCGACCGGGCCCCCGAGGAGGCCCGCCGGGGCATCACCATCAACCTCACGCACGTCGAGTACGAGACCGACACCCGCCACTACGCCCACGTCGACATGCCCGGTCACGCCGACTACATCAAGAACATGGTCACGGGGGCCGCGCAGCTCGACGGCGCGATCCTCGTCGTCTCCGCCCTCGACGGGGTCATGCCACAGACCGCCGAGCACGTGCTCCTCGCCCGGCAGGTCGGCGTCGACCACATCGTCGTCGCGCTCAACAAGGCCGACGCCGGGGACCCCGAGCTGACCGACCTGGTCGAGCTGGAGGTCCGCGAACTGCTCACCGCGCACGGCTACGGCGGCGACGGCGCGCCCGTCGTACGGGTCTCCGGGCTCGGGGCGCTGGAGGGCGACCCCAGGTGGACCGGGGCCATCGAGGCCCTGCTGGACGCGGTGGACACGTACGTGCCGACGCCGGTGCGGTACACCGGGGCGCCGTTCCTGCTGCCCGTGGAGAACGTGCTCACCATCACCGGGCGCGGGACGGTCGTGACCGGCGCCGTCGAGCGCGGCAGCGTACGCCTCGGCGACCGCGTCGCCGTCCTGGGCGGCGACGGCGAGCCGGTCGAGACGGTCGTCACCGGCCTGGAGACCTTCGGCAAGCCGATGGAGTCCGCCGAGGCCGGCGACAACGTCGCGCTGCTGCTGCGCGGTGTGCCGCGCGACGGCGTGCGCCGCGGGCACGTGGTGGCCGCCCCCGGCAGCGTGGAGCCCAAGCGCCGCTTCAGCGCGCAGGTGTACGTGCTCTCCGGGCGCGAGGGCGGCCGTACGACACCGGTCGCCAGCGGCTACCGGCCGCAGTTCTACATCCGCACCGCCGACGTGGTGGGGGACGTGGACCTGGGGCTCGCGGGCGTCGCCCGGCCCGGCGAGACGGTCACGATGACCGTCGAGCTCGGACGGGACGTGCCGCTGGAGGCGGGTCTCGGCTTCGCGATCCGCGAGGGCGGACGGACCGTGGGCGCCGGGACGGTGACGGCCGTCCTGGGCTGACCCGCCGGGTCGGGACCGCCCCCCTGTGGTGGCGGCAGGACGGCTGCGCCAGACTGCCGTCACCACAGGCATGAGCAGAGGGCGGGCGGAGATGGGCGGCGACACGGCACTGGTGCTCGGCGGCGGCGGACTGACCGGCGTCGGCTGGGAGTGCGGGATCATCCACGGGCTCGCCCGCGCGGGCGTGGACCTCACCACCGCGGACCTGGTCGTCGGCACCTCGGCCGGATCGGTGGTCGGCGCCCAGCTGACCTCGGGACGGTTCAGCGCGCAGGAGCTGTACGAGCGCCAGTTGGGCGACGCCGCCGGGGAGAGCGCCGCGAAGCTGGGCGCGGGCGTCATCGCCCGGTACGCGCTGGCGATGGCGCGCTCGCGCCGCGACGCGGCCGCCTACCGCCGGCGGGTGGGAGCCATGGCGCTGGCCGCGGACACCGGCCCCGAGGCGGAACGCCGCAAGGTGCTGGCGGCCCGGCTGGCCTCCCACGAGTGGCCCGAGCGGCGGCTCGTGGTCACCGCGGTCGACGCGCGCAGCGGTGAGCTGCAGGCCTTCGACCGGGAGAGCGGCAGCGGGCTGGTCGACGCGGTCGCGGCGAGCTGCGCGGTGCCCGGCGTGTGGCCCCCGGTGACGGTCGGCGAGCGCCGTTTCATCGACGGGGGTATCCGCTCCGCCACCAACGCCGACCTCGCCGCCGGCTACGCGCGCGTGGTGATCATCGCCCCGATCGCGCTCGGCTCCGGGCTCGTCCCCGCACCGGCCGCGCAGGCGGCCCGGCTGCGCGAGGCGGGGGCGCGGGTGCTGCTCATCACCCCGTCGGCCACGGCGCGCAAGGCCTTCGGGCGCAACGTCCTGGACCCGGCCCGGCGCGACCCGGCCGCCCGCGCCGGCCTGGCGCAGGCCCCGGAGCACGCCGCCGAGGCCGAGGCCGTCTGGTCGGACGGGGCGACCTGAGGGTCCGGGTCCCGGCGTGGTGTCGGACAATGGGGCGGTGAGCGACGAACGGATCCCGGTGACGCGGGACGTGGGCCAGGGCACCGCCAAGCTGATGCCGGACATCGACGGGGAACGGGCCTGGCTGCTGACCGTCGACGGCGCCCCGCAGTCCTACGTGGACCTGGACGATCCGCAGCACCTGGAGTTCGAGTACGTACGCCGCCTCGCGCACGTCCTGGACTGCGCGGCGGACCCGGGGCTCCCACTGGACCTCGTGCACCTGGGCGGCGGCGCGCTCACCCTGCCCCGCTACGCCGCGGCCACCCGGCCCGGATCCCGGCAGGCGGTGGTCGAGTTCGACGCCGGCCTGGTGGAGCTGGTCACCGAGCACTTGCCGCTGCCGGAGGGGTCCGGGATCACCCTGCACACCGCCGATGCCCGGGCCTGGCTGGAGGCCGCGCACGCGGGGAGCGCGGACGTCGTGGTGGCCGACGTGTTCGGCGGCTCCCGGGTGCCGGCGCAGCTGACCTCGCTGGAGTACGCGCGGGAGGCCGCACGGGTGCTGCGGCCCGGCGGGCTGTACGCGGTGAACCTGGCGGACGGGGCGCCCTTCGACTTCCTGCGGAGCCAACTGGCCAACTTCGCCGCAGTCTTCGCGGAGCTCGCGCTCGTCGCCGAGCCGTCGGTGCTCAGGGGGCGGCGGTTCGGGAACGCCGTACTGCTGGCCTCTGACACCCCGCTGGACGTGGGGGCGCTGGCCCGGCGGTGCGCGTCCGACGCCTTTCCCGCCCGGGTCGAGTACGGCGACGGCCTGGCCCGCTTCGTCAGGGGCGCGGCCCCCGTCTCCGACGCGGACGCCGCTCCCTCGCCGGCTCCGCCGGAGGGCGCGTTCAGCCTGGGGTGAGGCTGGACGAGGAGGGCGGCGAAGGCGAGGAGGCAGCGGCGTCGGCGGCCACGGGACCGCCGCCCTTGTGGACGGACGGCTTGCGCGTCATACGGCGCACGTCCGGGACCAGCAGGACCACAGCGGTGACCAGGACGACCAGGCTCGCGCAGCCCCACAGGGCCTCGGTGCGGCCGAAGGCCGATTCGACCGGCCCGGCCAGGGCCGTGGCCAGCGGGAGCATCGAGACCGAGCCGAACCAGTCGTAGGCGGAGACCCGGGAGAACTTCTCCTCGGGGATCTCCTGGTGCATGGTCGTCATCCAGTTCACGCCGAAGACCTCGATCGCGGCCCCGCTGACGAACATCACCGTGCACAGCCCCCACACCGGCAGCGGTACGGCCAGCCCCGCCGACGGCAGCGCCAGCGGGAACACGCACAGCGTGCCGACCAGCAGCAGCCGCCGGGGCTTCCACACCATCATCAGCACCGCACCGGCGATGGTGCCGACCCCGAACAGCGCCAGGGCCAGGCCCCAGGGCGCCGGCCCGCCCAGCCGGTCCCGGGCGACCAGCGGACCGTAGACCGCCTCCGCGGCGCCGACGACGGCGACGACGACGGAGAACTGGAGGACGATGCTCCACAGCCATGGCCGGGTGTGGAACTCCACCCAGCCTTCCCGCAGGTCGGCCAGCAGGCCGCCGCCCGGGGCCCGGTCCGGCGAACGGCTGACGTCGAGGAAGGCGCGCAGCGCCCCGGCGAGCGCGAACGCCGCGGCGTCCACGGCCAGCACCCAGCCCGGGCCCATCGCGGCGATCATCGCCCCGCCGAGGGCGGCTCCGCCGATGCCGGCGCCGTTCATGGCCATGCGGAAGAGGGCGAAGGCGCGGTTGGCGTGTTCGCCGGAGACCGTGGAGAGGAGCATGCCCTCGGCCGCGGGGTTGAAGAAGGCCGTACCGGTGCCGCACAGGGCGGTCAGCAGCATCATCTGCCACAGCTGCGGGTCGCCGGTGAGGACGAGCAGCGCGAAGAGGCCTTGCGAGACGCAGTTCAGGGCGTTGGCGGCGACCATCACACGATGGCGCGGCAGCCGGTCGGCGACGGCGCCGCCGACGAGCAGGAAGAGGACGAGTGGCAGGGTGCGGGCGGCCGCGACCAGGCCCACGTCGCCGCCGGAGCCGCCGGCTTCCAGGACGGCGAAGGCGGCGGCGATGAGCGCCCCGTGACTGCCGAGGTTGGTGACCACCGCGGCACCCGTGAGCAGGGTGTAGTTGCGGCCGGCCCACTCCGGACGGCTGCGGATGCGGCGGGGCTCGGGCGTACGGCGCGGGGCGTCGGGGGGAGAACTCACCCCCGGACTATCCCCGCCCCGGGCCGGGAATCCAAACGGATTCCCGGCGCCGGGGCGGGGACGGGTTCAGCCGGAGATCATCCGGTGGTGAGCCGGATGGAGCTGAGGATCTTGTCGGAGATCTCGGCCGGGACCTCTTCCTTCACGCCGGCCGCGGTGACCAGCGCGAAGCTGGCGAAGTCACCGACGGCGTTCTTGAAGGCGAAGCCGACCGCCTTGCCGTCGGTGGAGCACTTGTGCTCCTTCTTCACGTTCGGCGCGGTCGCGACCACCATGTGGCCCTTGATCCCGGAGGAGGTCGTGAACTCCTTGGGCTCGGTCACCTTGACCGTTCCCTTGGGCTCCTTCTGCGCGAAGCCCGCCCACACCCAGGTGCCGGTGTTGTCGGTCGCCGCCTGGGCGGTGTCCTTGGCGCCCTGGGCTCCCTTGACGCCGGCGTCCGCGATCGAGAACTTCTCGAGGTTGCCGTCGGCGTCCTTGTCGACCGTGCACCACTCCTGCTTGAGGGTGGCGGTGCCGGACATCGTGATGACCGGCTTGCCGTCGTTCTTGACGTCGTCGTCGTAGAAGAGGGAGACGCCGGGGTCGTTGACGTTCCACTCCGGGGGGACGTCGTAGGCGACGTTGTACTTCGTGTTGGTGACGACCTTCCAGCCCGGGATGACGGGCTGCATGGCGCCGCCGGCCCGCGGGTTCGGGCTGCTGCCGGCGGGGGCGGGCGTCTCAGGGGCCGGGGAAGTCGCAGCCGGCGGCTTGTCGTTGGCCTCGGTGTTCTTGTCGTCCCGCGTCAGGACGTACGCGCCGGTCGCGGCGGCCGCCACGACGACCGCGGCGGCCGCGACGATGGCCACGGTCTTGGTGGAGTACGGGCTGCCGCCGGAGGCCTGGGGCTGCTGGGGAGGCTGGGGCTGGCCCCAGGGCTGGCCCGGAACCGTCGGGGGCTGCTGGTACCCCGGTTGCTGCGGGTAGCCGGGCTGCTGCTGCGGGTATCCGTAACCGGGCTGCTGCTGGTACGGGTTCGGCTGCGCCGGCTGTCCCGGCGGCTGCGCGTACGGGTTCTGATGCGCGTCCTGGGGGTTCTGCTCGCCCCCGGGCGGCTGCTGCTGTCCTGGCCACATGGCCGGTAACGATAGTGGGAGCCGCCCCCCGGAGCCACGGCCGCCCCCCGGAGAGCTCTGGCCAATCCTCTCTACTCGCGGGTAACATCGCGGTCCATGAGCGCAGACCAGATGAACGTGGGCGAACTGCTCGCCGCCACCGTGCCGATGGCCCGGACCCTGAACCTCCAGTTCCTGGAGACCACGCCCGAGCGCGCGGTCGTCCGGCTCCCGGACCAGCCCGATTACCACAACCACGTCGGCGGCCCGCACGCCGGCGCCATGTTCACCCTCGCCGAGTCCGCGAGCGGCGCCATCGTCCTGGCAGCCTTCGGAGACCAGCTCTCCCGGGCCGTGCCCCTCGCGGTGAAGGCCGAGATCGGCTACAAGAAGCTCGCCAAGGGCGTCGTCACCGCCACCGCCACCCTCGGCCGCCCCGCCGCGGAGGTCGTGGCCGAACTCGACGCGGGCGGCCGCCCCGAGTTCCCCGTCACCATCGCCATCCAGCGCGAGGACGAGGCCGTGACGGGCGAGATGACCGTCGTGTGGACGCTGCGCCCGAACGCGTAGTGCCGGCCCGGTACGTGCCCGCCGCCCCTCGGGGTGGCGGGCACGTCCTGCTGTACGCCCTGCCGCCCGCGGCGTCCGGGTGTGCGGACCGTGCCGTCGGACGGCCGACGGCCTCCCGGACGGTCCAGGGTCTGTATCGAGTTGCCCCGTGGAGCAAGGAGCGGCGTTGGGTGCGTGCTCTCGGCGTGCCGGCCGGAAGCGCTCGTACGGGACGTACGTGGCTTTCGGCCGTTGCGGCGAGAGTGCGTGCCGGGCGTCGCGACGGGGTGAACGTCGCCTGATGCGGCACTAGAGTCCTGCCACGACGATGGAGGGGGTACCCGTGGCCAAGGTCAACATCAGCCTCGACGCCGAACTCGTGGTGGAGGTGATGGTGCTCGCCGGGGTCGGCTCGCCGCAGGACGCGGTCGAGGCCGTCGTACGGGACTACATCGCGCGCGGACACCGCACCGAGGCGCGCATCCAGAGCCAGGACGAGCCCCGGCGCACCGCCGACAGCCTCCCGCCCCTGCCGGAGGGCTGAACCTGGGCGCCCGCGGTGGCGCGTCTCGGCCGGGCCCGCGGACACGCGGAGCACAGTGGCCCGGGGAGCGGTCCGGCGCGGGCCGCTCCCGCCGACCCACGCCGCAGGGAGCACCCATGAGCGAGGACGTGTCCAGACGTTCGGCGATGCGGCTGTTCGCGGCGGCGGGCGGGATGGGCGCGGTCCTCGGAGCCGGCGGCTGCGCCCCGGCCGTGCCACCGCCCGGCGCGGGCGAACCCGCCGCCGAGGCCGCGGGCGCACCCGCCGCCGGCCGCGGCACGGGGACTGGTACGGGTGGCGCCGCCCGGATCGACGCCCTGCTGGAGCAGCTCACCCTGCAGGAGAAGACCGCCCTGCTGCACGGGGCCCCCGACCCCGCGGACCCCGGCGGCCAGGCCGGCTACGTGCCCGGCGTACAGCGCGTGGGCATCCCGGCCCTGCGCTTCGCCGACGGGTCCGCGGGGGTGCGGGTCTCCCGGCCGGCCACCGCGCTGCCCGCGCCGGTGCTGCTCGCCTCGGCCTTCGACCCGGCGCTGGCCCGCGCGTACGGACGGGTCATCGGCCGTGAAGGCCGGGCCCTCGGCCAGGACGTCGTGCTGGCCCCCATGGCCAACCTCATCCGCAGCCCCTTCGCCGGCCGGAACTTCGAGACCTTCTCCGAGGACCCGCGGCTGACCGCCGACCTGGTCGGCGAGGTGGTCCGGGGGATCCAGGACGAGGGCCTCATCGCCACCGTCAAGCACTTCGCCCTCGCCAACCAGGAACAGGGCCGCGACACCGTCGACGTGTCCGTCGGCGAGCAGACCCTGCGCGAGACCGAGCTGCGGGGATTCGAGGCCGCCGTGGCCGCCGGCGCCGGCGCCGTGATGGGCTCCTCCCACAAGGTCAACGGGGTCCACGCCGGCGAGAGCAGACCACTGCTCGACGAACTGCTGCGCGGCAGCTGGGGGTTCGACGGCTGGGTGGTCTCCGACCGGGGCGCGGCCCACAGCACCGTCGCCGCCATCCGCGCCGGCCTCGACATGGAGATGCCCGGCGGCACCCACTTCGGCGGTCCGCTGCGCGAGGCGGTGCGCGGCGGCTCCGTGCCGGAGGCCGCCGTCGACCAGGCCGTGCACCGGATCCTTTCCACCATGGACCGCTTCGGACTGCTGGCGGCCCGGCAGCCCGCCCGGCCCCCGCGCGACGCCGCGGCCGGGGCCCGCGTCGCCCGCAAGGTGGCCACCGCCGGTGCGGTGCTGCTGCGCAACGAGCGCGGCACCCTGCCGCTGACCGGGGCCGCGGCCCGCTCGATCGCGGTGATCGGACCGACCGCCCAGGTGCCGTTCACCGGCGGCGGGGGCAGCTCGCACGTGGTCCCCGACGGCGCGGACGCCCCGCTCACCGCCATCCGGCGCAGGGCCGGGAACGGCTCGACCGTGCGTTACGCCCTCGGCGAGGACCTCTACGGGCGGCCGCTCCCGGCGAAGCTGCTGAGCCCGGCCGCCGACGTGGAGCACCGCGAGGTCGGCCCCGGGCGCGTCTGGACCCACGAAGGCACCTTCCACCTCGCGGCCGACGACGAATGGACCCTGCTGGTCCACTACACCGGGACGCGGCCCGTCGTACGCCTCGACGGGGAGGACCTGTTCCCCGTCCGGCCGGGCATGGCAGAGCACTATGCGGGCGGACTCCTCGGGTCCGCACCCGACGGGATGGCCGTGCGCCGCCGCACCTTCGCCCTCAAGGCGGGCACCCACCGGCTCACCGTCACCGCCGCCGGCGGGGCCAGGGGCCAGCGCCTGCGCCTGCGGCACATCACGGGGGCGATCCGGGCCGCGGACCTCGCAGAGGCGGTACGCATCGCGAAGGCTGCCCGCAGCGTGGTCCTGTTCGCCTACGAGGACGCCACCGAGGGCAGGGACCGGACCTCGCTGGCCCTGCCGGGCGGGCAGGAACGGCTGATCGAGGCGGTCGCCGCCGCGAACCCCCGTACGACGGTCGTGCTCAACACCCCCTCCGGTACGACCATGCCGTGGCTCTCCCGTACCGGAGCGGTCCTCCAGATGTACTACCCGGGGCAGGAGGGCGCCGGAGCCACCGCCGACGTCCTCTTCGGCGACGTGGACCCCGGGGGCCGCCTCACCCAGACCTTCCCGGCCGACGAGCGGACGACCCCGGTCGGCGCGGACCCCGCGCGCTACCCGGGGGTGGGCGGCCGGCAGGAGTACTCCGAGGGCGTCCACGTCGGCCACCGCTGGTACGACGCCAAGCGGGCCACCCCGCTCTTCCCCTTCGGGCACGGCCTGTCGTACACCACCTGGCAGTACGAGAAGCTCACGGTCCGCGCGCAGCGCGGCGGCCTGCGTGTGGAGTTCACGGTCCGCAACACCGGCCGGCGCAAGGGCACGGACGTCGCCCAGGTGTACGTGGGGCCGTCCGAGGAGCTCCGGCTCGACCAGCCGGTGCGCGCACTCGCCGGCTACCGGCGGATCACCCTGCCGCCGGGCGCGGCGCAGCGCGTCACCATCGACATCGACGCCCGCGCGCTGTCGTCGTGGGACCCGGAACGGCACGCCTGGGTACTGGGCTCCGGCCGCCGCGAGGTGTTCGCGGGACGTTCCTCGCGCGAACTGCCTCTGAGGTCAAAGGCCGCGCCGGCGAGCCGATAGGCTGCCCGTTCGGCGTGTCACAGGGGGCGCGCCGGGGACGACTCGGGAGGACGTACCGGTGCACATCCAGGAATGGCTGGAGACGATTCCGGCGGTCAGCATCTATCTCCTGGTGGGTCTGGTCATCGGCCTGGAGAGCCTCGGCATCCCGCTGCCGGGCGAGATCATCCTGGTGAGCTCGGCACTGCTGGCCTCGCAGCACGGGGAGATCGACCCCGTCGTGCTGGGGCTGTGCGCGATCACCGGCGCGATCGTGGGCGACTCGATCGGCTACGCCATCGGACGCCGGGGCGGCAAGCCGCTGCTGGAGCGGCTGGGCCGGCGCTTCCCCAAGCACTTCGGGCCCCAGCAGGTCGCTCTGGCGGAACGCTCCTTCGAGAAGTGGGGCATGTGGGCCGTCTTCTTTGGCCGTTTCGTGGCGCTGCTGAGGATCTTCGCGGGGCCGCTCGCGGGCGTGCTGCACATGCCGTACTGGCGGTTCCTCGTCGCCAACGTCCTCGGCGGGATCCTCTGGGCGGGCGGAACCACCGCGGTCATCTACTCGGTCGGCATCGTCGCGGAGCCCTGGCTGAAGCGGTTCTCCTGGCTGGCCCTGGGTCTCGCCGTGGTGTTCGGGCTCGTCGTGACGCTGGTGGTGCGCAGCCGGATGAAGAAGGCGGCCGAGGCCGCCGGCGGGGCCGGCGCGGCCGGCGCCGAGATCCCCGCGCAGCCGGCGGTCCGCGCCGCGGTCGGGGAGTGACGGCGCGGGAACCGCTGGTCGTGCCGTGATTGCAGAGGGCCACCGGGTCACGGCGCCCGGCACGGCAGCTCGCCGCGGTGTCGGACCACGCCCGTACGTCCGGTACGAGCCGCGGCCCTCCGCCTTGCGATGTACCGCGCCGAACACGGCGACCCGGCAAACCTGTCCGGCCGCAGCGCTAGGGAGTGACCGAGGCGCGGTGCTGCTTCGCCAGCTCCACGTACATCTGGGCGTTCACCTTGATGCCCTCGCGCTCCTCGTCGGTCAGCTCGCGGCGTACCTTCGCGGGGACGCCCGCGACCAGCGAGCCGGGCGGGACCACCATGCCCTGCGGGACCAGCGCCTGGGCGGCCACCAGGGAACCGGCGCCGATCACCGCGCCGTTCAGGACGGTGGCGCCCATGCCGATGAGGCAGTCGTCCTCGACGGTGCAGCCGTGTACGACGGCGTTGTGGCCGATGGAGACGCGCTCACCGATGGACACGGGGAAGCCGGGGTCGACGTGGAGCGTGCAGTTGTCCTGCACGTTGCTGTCGGCGCCCAGCGTGATCGGGCCGCAGTCGGCGCGCAGCACCGCCGAGTACCAGATGCTGGCGCCGGCGGCGAGGGTGACCTCTCCGACCACGGCCGAAGTGGGGGCGGTGAACGCGGTGGGGTCGATCTCCGGGTGCTTTCCACCGACGCCCGCCACGAGTGCCTGGGCCGTCTGCTGCGTCATCTTCGCTTCCCTCTGGTCGGTCGTCCGGTTTGCCGCGCCAACAGCACCGTAGGCCACGCCGCCCGCCGTTCCGGCGATGGGGTGAAGATCACAGGACCGTGGTCCGGACGACCGCCGCCGGGCGCACTACCGTGGCCGGGTGCCGAAGAAAAAGAACACGTTCTCATCCGTGGCGGTCCTGCGCCGCCGGCTGGCGAGCCGTGTGGTCCACACCGGCTGGCGCTGGATGCAGCAGGCCGGCGCGGTGACCGCGCAGACCCCGGGCCGGCTGCGCTTCGGTGCGATCGGGGACGGTACCCGGCTCGCCTTCCCGCAGGGCACGGTATTCGGCGAGCGGTGGATCCGGCTCGGCGGGCACTGCATCATCGGCGAGCAGGTCACCCTCACCGCCGGCATGATGCCCGACCTCGACCTCGGCGCGGAGCCGATGCTGGTGCTCGGCGACGGCGTCGTCATCGGGCGGGACAGCCATGTCATCGCCGACGCCCGCATCGAGATCGGCTCGAACACCTTCTGCGGGCCCGGTGTCTACATCACGTCCACCAACCACAGCTACGACGACCCGCACGAGCCCGTCGGTCGGCAGTGGCCGCGCAGCGCTCCGGTGGAGATCGGCCCCGGATGCTGGCTCGGCACGGGCGCGGTGATCCTGCCGGGCGCGCGGCTCGGCCGCAACGTGGTGGTGGCCGCGGGCGCCGTGGTACGGGGCGAGGTGCCCGACCATGCCGTGGTGGCGGGGGCGCCGGCGCGCATCGTACGGCGCTGGACGCCGGAGACGGGGTGGCAGCCGCCGCTGCGGACCCCGGCACCCGTGCCGATCCCGGACGGCATGACGTCGCAGCAGCTGCGGGGGCTGGCCGAACTCACCGAGGCCGAGCTGGCCGAGGTCGAACAGGCCGAGGTCGAACAGGCGGGGGTCGAACTCGCGGGCGCTGAGCTCGCGGAGGCCGAGAAGTAGCGCCTCACCCTTCGGCCCGCGGCCGGCAGGACCGTTCCTGCGAGGGCCGGCGCCTTGGAGAAGCCGAGCATGGCGACCGGTCCGACCTGGTCGAGCGAGGCGGCAGTTCGACGACCGCGCTGATCGGCACCGACGAGCACGGTCCCATGGAGCTGTCGACCTGGCCTGTGGTGCCGGGCGAGGGCACGGACTCCGTCCCGCACCCCGCCGGCACCACCCAGATGCTGCACGTCACGGCCGGGGAACTTCTACAGTGCGGGGATCTCGATCGCCGGGCAGCGGTCCATGACCATCGTGAGCCCGGCCTCGCGGGTCCGGTCGAAGGCGGCCTCGTCGATCACGCCGAGCTGGAACCAGACGGCGTCGGCGCCGACGGCGGCCGCCTGGTCGGCCACCGCCCCGGCCAGGTCACTGTTCACGAAGACGTCTACCACGTCCACCTTGAACGGGATCGCCTCCAGCGAGGTGTAACCCGGCTCGCCGTGCACGGTCTCGGCCTTGGGGTGCACGGGGACCACGCGCTTGCCGTACCGCTGGAGCACGCGCGCCACCCCGTAGGCCGCCCGGTCCCTGTTGTTCGACAGGCCCACCACGGCCCAGGTGTCACCGAGCTCGGTGAGGATCTTGCGGATGGTTGCCGGATCGCCGTACACGCGTGCCGCCTCCTGCTGCTGCCGTCTGTAGTCGTCTGCCGCTGTCGCTCAGCCGCATCAACCGAAACGCCCCACGCCGGATTCCCTGATGCACGCCCGGGGCCCGGCCGGCTTGCACGCCCCGTCGTCGGAGGGGCCTCATCGCCGCCAAGCGGCTCGACGTCGTCCGGGAGACCGTCCTGAGGTACTGACGGGCGGATGCCGGACCGCTCAGCGCTTTCGCGCCCTGGGTGCGGGACCCTCGACAGCGGACGGACGGGCGTCGCGACGGGGCGAACGTCGCCTGACGCGGCACTAGGGTGGAGCGGTGAAGGCAGACCAGTACGTGACGGTGGCCCGTGAGGGCGCGCACGAGTCGGAGATCAACCGCTCGCGCTTCCTGTGTTCCCTCGCGCCCGCCGCGACCGAGCAGGAGGCGCAGGACTTCATCGCGCGCATCCGCAAGGAGCACCCCACCGCCACGCACAACTGCTACGCCTACGTCATCGGCGCCGACGCCTCCGTCCAGAAAGCCAGCGACGACGGGGAGCCCGGCGGCACCGCCGGAGTGCCCATGCTGCAGATGCTGATGCGCCGGGACGTCCGCTACGCCGTGGCCGTCGTCACCCGCTACTACGGAGGCGTGAAGCTCGGCGCCGGCGGCCTGATCCGCGCCTACGGCGGCGTCGTCGGCGAGGCCCTCGACGAACTCGGCACCGTCACCCGGCGGCGCTACCGGCTGGCCACCGTCACCGTCGACCACCAGCGGGCCGGCAAGACGCAGAACGACCTGCGCTCCACCGGCCGGACCGTGGTGGACCTGCGCTACGGGGCCTCCGTGGAGATCGAGGTCGCCCTGCCCGAGGCGGATCTGCCCGCCTTCGAGGCCTGGCTGGCCGACAGCACGGCCGGTACGGCCCAGCTCACCCTGGGCGGAGAGACGTACGCGCCCTGAGCGCCCCCGGGGACGGGTTAGCGTAGTGGGGTCCAGCGGGAGACGACCAGGGGGAGACGGCATGCGCGGCGGGGCCGGCGAGTGAAGTTCCTGCACACCTCCGACTGGCACCTCGGCCGGGCCTTCCACCGGGTGAGCCTGCTCGGCGCCCAGGCGGCCTTCGTGGACCACCTCGTCGAGACGGTCCGCACGCACGAGGTCGACGCCGTACTCGTCGCCGGCGACGTCTACGACCGCGCCGTGCCCCCGCTGCCCGCCGTCGAGCTGTACGACCGGGCCCTGCACCGGCTCGCCGACCTCGGCGTGCCCACTGTCATGATCTCCGGCAACCACGACTCCGCGCGCCGCCTCGGGGTCGGGGCCGGGCTGATCGGCCGCGCCGGAATCCACCTGCGGACCGACCCGGCCGGCTGCGCCGACCCGGTCGTACTGGCCGACGCCCACGGCGACGTGGCGCTCTACGGGCTGCCGTACCTGGAGCCGGCCCTGGTCAAGGACGAGTTCAGCACGCCGAAGGTCAGCCACGAGGCGGTCCTGGGGGCGGCCATGAACCGGATCCGGGCCGACCTCGCCACCCGCCCGCCCGGCACCCGCTCCATCGTCCTGGCACACGCCTTCGTCACCGGCGGGCAAGCCAGCGACAGCGAGCGCGACATCAGCGTCGGCGGCGTCGAAGCCGTACCCGCCTCCGTCTTCGACGGGGTGGACTACGCCGCCCTCGGCCACCTCCACGGCTGCCAGACGATCAACGAACGGGTCCGCTACTCCGGTTCCCCGCTCGCCTACTCCTTCTCCGAAGCCGACCACCGCAAGACCATGTGGCTGATCGAAATGGGCACAGCAGGAGAGATCAGCCGCGCCGAGCGCATCGACACCCCCGTACCGCGCCCCCTCGCGAGGCTGCGCGGACGGATCGACGACCTCCTCGACGACCCCGCGTACGCCGTGCACGAGGACGCCTGGGTGGAGGCCACCCTCACCGACCCGGTCCGCCCCGACGACCCCATGGCCCGCCTCGCCACCCGCTTCCCGCACACCCTCACCCTCGCCTTCGACCCCGAGGGCCGCCGCGAGGAGACCGGCGCCTCCTACGCCCAGCGCCTGCGCGGCCGCACCGACCACCAGATCGCCGAGGACTTCGTCGCCCACGTACGCGGCGGCGGCCTCCCCGACGAGGCCGAACGGGCCGTCCTCCAGGGCGCCTTCGACGACGTACGCGCCGACGACAGCTGCCGGGAGACCCACCGATGAGGCTGCACAGGCTGGCACTCACCGCCTTCGGACCGTTCGCCGAGCCCCAGGAGATCGACTTCGACGCCCTGTCCGGCGCCGGGATCTTCCTGCTCCACGGCCCCACCGGCGCGGGGAAGACCTCCGTCCTCGACGCCGTCTGCTACGCCCTCTACGGATCCGTGCCCGGCCCCCGCCAGGCCCCCGGCACCAGCCTGCGCAGCGACCACGCCACCGCCGGCACCCCCACCGAGGTCACCCTCGAACTCACCGCGGGCGGCCGCCGCCTGGAGATCACCCGGCGCCCCGAACAGGAGCGACCGAAGAAGCGGGGCACGGGCACCACCAAGGACAAGGCCCAGAGCTTTCTGCGCGAACACACCGGCGAGGGCTGGGCGGCGCTCAGCCGCTCCCACCAGGAGATCGGCGAGGAGATCGAGCAACTGCTCGGCATGAGCCGTGAGCAGTTCTGCCAGGTCGTGCTGCTGCCGCAGGGGGAGTTCGCGCGGTTCCTGCGCGCCGACGAGGCGGCCCGCGGCCGGCTCCTCGGCCGACTCTTCGACACCCGCCGCTTCGCCGCCGTCGAGACGCTGCTCGGGGAACGGCGCCGGGCCGCCGAGGCCAGGGTCCGGGCCGGCGACGAGAAGGTGCTCCACACCGCCCAGCGGCTCGCCCAGGCCGCCGGGGACAGCGCCGACCTGCGGGCCTGGCCGCTGCCCGGACACCAGCCGGGAGACCCCGGGCTGGCCGGGGCGGTCCGTGCCTGGGCGGCCGTCGCCCGCTGCTCCGCCCGCGAACGGCTCGACGTCGCCGAATACGCGCTCGCCGCCGTCGAGAGCCGGCACGCCGCCGCCCGCCGGGCCGCCGAGGACGCGCGGGAACTCGACCGGCTCCAGCGCCGGCACGCCGAGACCGCCCGCCGGGCTGCCCTGCTCGCCGAGGCGGAGCCCGAACGCGCGCGGGTACGCGACCTGTTGGACGGGGCTCGGCGTGGAGCCCTGGTGGCCCCCGCGCTGGAACTGCGCGGCGCGGCCTCCGCGGCGCACCTCGCCGCAGCGCACGCCGAGGCGGCGGCGCGCGCGGAACTGCCGCCCCCGCTGCGCGAGGCGGGCGCCGAGCAGCTGGCCACCGTCGAGCAGCGGCTGCGCGAGGAACTCGGCGCGCTCGGCGCCGCCCACCGCGCCGAGCAGCGCAGCGCCGAGATCGGCCGCGAACGGGCCGACCTGGAACGGGAGTCCCGGGCCGCCGAGGAGCAGCACCAGGAGTCCGCCGAGTGGCTTGGGCGCTGGGAGGAGACCCGGGCCGCCCTCCAAGGGCGTGTGGACGCCGCCCAGCAGGCCGCCACCCTGGCCGAGCAGCTCGCGGGTCGGCTGGAACCGGCCCGGATGAACCTGAACGCCGCCCGCAGGCGGGACGAGTTCGCCGCCGACGCCGAGCGCGCCGAGGGCGAACTGCTCGCCCTGCGCGAGGAGTCGGCCGCCGCGCGCGAACGCTGGCTGGAGCTCAAGGAGGCCCGGCTGCGCGGCATCGCCGCCGAACTCGCCGAAGCCCTGGTGGCCGGAGAGGCCTGCGGCGTGTGCGGATCCGCGGAGCACCCGGCTCCGGCCCGCCCCGCCCCCGGCCACGTGGACCGGGCCGCCGAGGACGCCGCCCACGCCGTCTTCGAACAGGCCGAGCAGGCCCGGGCCGCCGTTGAACGCCGGCTCGCCGCCGCCCGGGAGGCCCGCGCCGAGGCCGCGGCCGCCGCGGGGGAGTCCACCACCGCCGAACTCCTCTCCCTGACCACCGAGCTGACCGCCCGGCACGCCGCCGCCCACGCTGCGGCCGCCGGCCTGCACGCCGCCCGGGAGCAGCTCGCCCGCGCCGAGCGGGAACACGCCGCGCGCAGTGCCGACCGGCTCCAAGCCGAGACCCGGGCCGCCGCCAGGGCCTCCCGCCGTGAGGCCCTGGATCGGGAACAGGCCTCGCTGGAGGCCGAACTCGCCCTCGTACGGCGGGACGCGCCCACCGTCGCGGCCCGCGCCCGGACCCTGGAGGACCGGGTCAGGATGGTCGCCGGAGCCGCCGCCTGCCTGCGCCGCGCCGAGACGGCCGCCGCCCGGCTCAAGGAGGCCGACGACCAGCTCGCCGACGCCGCCTTCAAGGCGGGCTTCGACACCGTCGAGGCCGCCGCCGGCGCAGTCCTCCCCGAGTACGAACGCACCGCGCTCCAACACCGGACGGACGCCTGGCAGGCGGAGGAGGCCCTCTTGGCGGACCGCCTCGGCGAGACCGACGCCGCCGAGGCCGCGGCACTGCCTCCGGCCGCACCGCAAGCCGCCGAGGCGTACGCGGCCCGGGCCGCGGCGAAGCTCCGTACGGCAGGCTCCGCCTGTGACGCGGCCCGGGTCCGCTGCGCCGAGCTGGACCGCCTCACCCGGCAGATGGAGCAGGAACTGCGTGCGCTCGGCCCGCTGCGCGAGGCCTACGACCGGGTGGCCCGGCTGGCCGGACTGACCGCCGGCACCTCCGCTGACAACGAGCGCAAGATGCGCCTGGAGGCCTACGTACTGGCCGCCCGCCTGGAGCAGGTGGCCGCCGCCGCGACGGTACGGCTGCTGCGCATGTCCGGAGGCCGCTACACCCTGGTGCACTCCGACGCGAGGGCGAGCGGACGGGGGCGCTCCGGCCTCGGGCTGCACGTGGTCGACGCGTGGACCGGTATCGAGCGGGACACCTCGACCCTGTCGGGCGGCGAGACCTTCTTCGCCTCGCTCGCCCTGGCGCTGGGCCTCGCCGACGTGGTCACCGACGAGGCGGGCGGCACGCGCCTCGACACCCTCTTCATCGACGAGGGCTTCGGCAGCCTCGACGACCAGGCGCTGGACGAGGTCCTCGACGTCCTGGACTCACTGCGCGAGCGGGACCGGAGCGTCGGCATCGTCAGTCACGTCGCCGACCTGCGGACCCGGGTCCAGGCCCAGCTGGAGATCGTCAAGCAGCGCGGCGGCTCCGTCGTGCGCCACCGCACGGCGGCGCTCACGGACTGAGCGGGCGGCGGGGCAGCGGCGAGGAGTAGACGACGCTCGTCGTCACCGGGCCGAGCCCCGCGATCCGGCCGGTGACCTCCTCCAGGTGTCGCATCGACCGCGTCGCGACCTTGAGGACGAAGCAGTCGTCGCCCGTGACGTGATGCGCCTCCAGGATCTCCGGGGTGGCCTCCAGGAAGTCGTGGAACGGCTTGTAGTTGCCGTGCGGATAGCGCAGCCGCACCAGGGCGAGGATCGACTTGCCGATCTTCTCCGGGTCCACCACGGCCGTGTACCCGGTGATGACCCCCGCCTCCTCCAGCCTGCGCACGCGCTCGGTGACGGCGCTCGCGGACATGGACACGGAGCGGGCGAGCTCGGTGAAGCTGGCGCGGCCGTCCCGCTGGAGCGCCTCAAGGATCCGCCAGTCGGTGGCATCAGGGGAATAGTCGGTCATGGGGCCGGTCTAGCAGGGGATTCCCCGGCGGGACAAGGGGAAGGCCGGGGAAAGTCACTTCCCGGGAGGATCAACGGATCGTAGATTCCCAGCCATGACGACGACACGGAACGCCTTCCCCGTCCCCGCCGCCGGCAACCCCGTGCTCCGGGTGCCTCCGGCCTCCCCGGCCGCGGCCGCCGCGTACTTCGCCGCGAGTCTGGCCTTCCACGCCGACGTCTCGGACGTTGCGAGCGCCTTCAGAACCCATCGCGAGTCGGGAGCCGAGCTGGGCTTCCAGCTCGTCGATTCCCGCTCCACGCCCTCCTGGGACCAGGCGCACGTGCCGGGCGCGGTCCACCTGCCCACCGCCCTCATCCCCGAGCAGGCCGAACGGCTCCTGGACAAGGACCTCCCCGTGGTGACGTACTGCTGGGGTCCCGGCTGCAACGGCGGTACGCGCTCCGCCCTCGCTCTGGCCGAACTGGGCTTCCAGGTCAAGGAGATGCTCGGCGGCATCGAGTACTGGATCCGCGAGGGCTTCGAGGTCGAGACCTGGCAGGGCACGCAGCAGCGCGGCGAGGCCGACCCGCTGACCGCGCCGACCGACTCGGACGACTGCGGCTGCTGACGTGCCCGCCCCACACGGACCGGCCGCCCACCCCCTACGGAGATGGGCGGCCCGTGCGGCGGATGCGCGGTGTCGTGCGTGCCGTGCCATGCCGCCGGTGCCGTGCTGTGCCGTCAGAGCTTGGACAGCTCGTCCAGCAGGTCGTCCAGGCCCAGTGAACCCTGCGACAGCGCCGCCATGTGCCAGGCCTTCAGGTCGAAGGAATCGCCGTGCGCGGCCCGCGCGTTGTCCCGGCCCAGCAGCCAGGTGCGCTCGCCCAGCTTGTAGCCGATCGCCTGCCCCGGCATCGACAGGTAGCGGGTCACCTCGCTCTCCACGAACTCCGCCGGCCGGCCGCTGTGCAGGCCGAAGAACTCCTGCGCGAGGTCCACGGTCCACCTCTCGCCCGGGTGGAACGGCGAATCCGCCGGGATGTCCAGGCCCAGGTGCATGCCGATGTCGACGATGACCCGCGCAGCGCGCATCATCTGGCAGTCCAGGTAACCCAGGCGCTGCTCGGCGTCCTTGAGGTAGCCCAGCTCGTCCATCAGCCGCTCCGCGTACAGGGCCCAGCCCTCGCAGTTGGCGCTGACCCAGCCGACGGTGGCCTGGTAGCGGGAGAGCTGGTCCGCCACGTGCGTCCACTGCGCGAGCTGCAGGTGGTGGCCGGGCACGCCCTCGTGGTACCAGGTGGAGACCAGGTCGTAGACCGGGAAGCGGGTCTGGCCCATGGTGGGCAGCCAGGTGCGGCCGGGGCGGGAGAAGTCCTCCGAGGGGGAGGTGTAGTACGGGGCCGCGGCGCCGCCCGGAGGGGCGATGCGGGACTCCACCTTGCGGACCCGCTCGGCGAGTTCGAAGTGGGTGCCGTCGAGGTTCTCGATGGCCTCGTCCATGATGCCCTGCAGCCAGGCCTGGACCTCCTCCACCCCTTCGATGTGGGTGCCGTGCTCGTCCAGGTACTTCAGCGCCTCCCAGGGGCCGGCGCCCGGGAGGATCTTGGCCGCCTCGGTCTTCATCTCGGCGAGCAGCCGGTGGTACTCCGACCAGCCGTAGGCGTAGGCCTCGTCGAGGTCCAGGTCGGTGCCGTTGAAGTACCGGGACCAGCGGGCGTACCGCTCGCGGCCCACCGTGTCCGGGCGGCCCTGGACGGCGGGGGCGTACACCGCGGTCATCCAGTCGCGCAGTTCGACGACGGCGGCCGTCGCGCCGGCCGCCGCGGCGTCCAGCTCGGCGCGCAGGGACTGCGGGCCGTTCGAGGCGAAGTCCTCGAAGAAGGCCGCGGCGGTGCCGTCCTGGCCGGCCCAGGTGGTCAGCTGGCCGATCATGGTCTCGGTGGCGCGCGGGCCGCCGTACAGACCGCGGTCCAGGCCGAGCTGGAGGCTCTCGCGGTAGCCGGCGAAGGCGTCCGGGACGGCGCGCAGCCGCTCGGTGATCGCCGCCCAGTCCTCGTCGGTGTCGGCCGGGGTCAGGGAGAAGACCTCGCGGACCGAGTGCACGGGGCTGTGGATGTTGCTGACCGCGCACAGCTCCTCGTCGGCCTCGTACACCGCGAGCTCGGCCGTGAGCCGTTCGCGGAGCAGACGGCCGCAGCGCCGCTCGGCGTCTGAGTCGGCGCCGGGCAGCGCCTCGGCGGCGTCGAGGCGCGCGAGGGTCTCGCGGGAGAGTTCGGCGACGGCCGCGCGGCCCGCCGGGGAGAAGTCCGGGAGCTTGGCGGAGCTCTCGGCTACACCCAGGTAGGTACCGGTGATCGGGTCGAGGGCGATGAGGCCGTCGACGTAATCGTCGGCCACCTGGCGGGGCAGCCGGGGGGCGCTGCCGGTGTGGAGGGTCTCTGACATGCGGCCATCTTCGTATGTCGGGCGTCCTCCCGTCATCACCCATTGCCGTCAGCCTCCTGACAGGGGCCGGAGGACGGCTGCCGGGTCCGCCCCGCGGCGATCAACAGGCTTTGTGTACAAGCGATTTCAGGGTCCGGAGGTGGTGCGGTGAGCGGCGGTGCGACCCGGAGTTTGGCTGGATCCGGACGCAGGCGCCCCGGCCGGACGGGGCGCCTGCGTCGGAGCGCGAGCCTGCGGGCGGGGCGGGCTCAGTGGGGGCTGCGCGGAGCCTGGTGCTCCTGCGGCAGCCCGAGGGGAATCCCGTACGGCAGTCGCGAGCCGGCGGGTGCCGCTCCCAGCCGGGCCGTGATCACCAGGGTGCCCTCCTCGATCTGGTAGTCGAGGGGGAGGCCGAGGCCGCGCATGGCGGCGACCATGCCGGTGTTGGCGGCCCGGGTGACGGCGTACACGCTGTCGCACCCGGCTTCGACGGCCATGGCGATGAGCCGGCTGAGCAGCTCGGTGCCGATGCCGCGGCGCTGCCAGTCGTCCTCGATGAGCAGGGCGACCTCGGTCTCGTCGCCGTCCCACAGCAGGTGGCCGAGGGCCACGAGCTTCCCGGACGCGGTGGTGGCGGCGAGGGTGCGGCCGAAGCGCGGGCTGAGCAGGTGGCCGAGGTAGCGGTCGGCGTCGGTGACGGGGCCGTGGTAGCGCAGCCCGAGGGTGCGCTCGGAGCAGCGGTCGTGCATGGCGCGGGCCGCGGCCAGGTCGGATCCGTCGGCTCGGCGCACGGTGATCTCGTTGCCCTCGGGGAGGGTCAGTACGTCCTGGCTGCGCGGGACACGCGGGCCGAGCCGGGCGTCGAGCTCGACCAGGGCGCGGGCCCGGGCGAATTCGGTCGGGGTGAAGGGCAGGTAGGGCCGCTCGATGGTGATCGCGCCGCCGGAGGGATCACGCAGCCGCATGACGGTGGCCTCCAGCACGCCCTCGACGGGGGCGTCCGCGCCGGAGTTGGGACGGCCCGAGAGTGTGGTCGCCGGGATCGAGTGGATCGTGCAGCGGCCGAGCAGCTGACGCAGGGCGAGGGGGAGTTCGGCGGCGTCCAGCGCGGTGCGGGTGGCCAGGCCGAGCAGTCGCGTCGGGGTGTCGACGAGGTCGTGGGCGTCGGCGCGCTCGATCCAGGTGCTGTGGCCGCCGGCCAGGGAGACGGCGCGGGTGAGGTCGGTGGAGGGGAGCTGCTGCGGGGCGCGCAGCAGGAACTCGTCCACGGTGCCGCCCTCGGGCAGCGGGTGCGTCTGGAGGGTGAGGATGTCCACACCGTGGCGGGCGAGGGCGGTGCAGAGGACGGCCAGGGAGCCGGGCTGGTCCCGTACGGTGGTGCGCATCCGCCACAGGACGGTGGCGGCGGGCGCCGACGGTGCCGGAGCCCCGGGCGGCGGTGTGCTGGGCGGCGGCGCATGGCTGTGGCGCCGTGCCCACCAGGTGTGGAAGGCTGCGGTCACCAGTAGCGCGATGGCCGAGGCGACCAGCAGGATCGGGCCCCTGGGGCCGTGCACGACGAGATTGGCGATGGCGTCGGCGACCGCGACGGCGCAGAACAGTGCGGCGAGTTCGACGACGTCGCGGCGCCAGTGGTGACGGTGGGGACGCTGGGCGGGGGCGTGGACACGGTCAGTCATGCGCACCACTGTTGCGCAAGGGTGTTGCGTGATCACGAACGAACTGTGACCGACTGGTTAAGTGTCCATCTGGCCGATTTCACCCAGTTTTCGGGGCTTTTTCCGGTCGCCCTACTGGCCCACACAACCGGGCTGGAGGGTCTTGGTGAAGAGTACGCCGCCCCCTTGCCGACGCAGCCGCACGGTGAGGTCCCCGCTGTCGCCGTCGATGTCGACCTCCCCGAAGTAGGGAGGGTTCTCGGATGGCGACATGTTGGCGAAGGGTGCCGACTGGACGAAGGCGGTCTCCGGGCCGAAGGTGGCGTCGAGCCGGCCGGCCGGGAAGCCGCCGGCTCCGATGGGACCGGAGACGAACTCCCAGAACGGTGCGAAGTCGGTGAAGGCGGCCCGCTCGGGGGCGTAGTGGTTCGCGGCGGTGTAGTGCACGTCGGCGGTGAGCCAGAGGGTGCCGGTGATGCGCTGGTGCTTGATGTACCGCAGCAGTTCGGCGATCTGCAGCTCCCGGCCCAGCGGGGCTCCCGGGTCTCCCTGGGCGACGGCCTCGAAGTTCGCGGCTCCGTCGGGGACGACGATGCCCAGGGGCATGTCGGCGGCGATGACCTTCCAGGTGGCCCGGGAGCGGGACAGCTCGCGCTTGACCCAGGCGAGCTGCTCGGGGCCGAGGATGCCGACGGGGTCCTCGGTCTGGCCGCCGGGGGAGTTGGCGTTGCGGTAGGTGCGCATGTCGAGCACGAAGACGTCGAGCAGCGGGCCGTAGTGCGTCACGCGGTACATCCGGCCCTCGGCGCGTCCGCCGCGCAGGTCGGTGACGGGGAAGTACTCCCCGAAGGCGCGGCGGGCACGGGCGGCGAGGGTGTCGGCCTCCTTGACGGTGTAGCGGGGGTCGTCGATCAGCTGGCCCGGGTACCAGTTGTTGCGCACCTCGTGGTCGTCCCACTGGGCGAGCACGGGGACCTGGGCGTTGAAGCCGAGGAGGTTGCGGTCGAGGAGGTTGTAGCGGAAGTTTCCGCGGAACTCGTCGAGGGTCTCGGCGACCTTCGACTTCTCCGCGGTGGTGATGTTGCGCCAGACGGTGCCGTCGCGCAGGGGCACCGCGGACTCGATGGGTCCGTCGGCGTAGACCGTGTCCCCGCTGAAGAGGAAGAAGTCGGGGTCGCGCCGCCTCATCTCGTCGAAGACGCGGTAGCCGCCGATGTCGGGGTTGATGCCCCAGCCCTGGCCCGCCAGGTCCCCCGACCACAGGAAGCGCACGTCGCGGCGGCGGGAGACCGGGGTGGTGCGGAAGGTGCCGTGGACCGGCTCGGCGGTGCGGCGGGGGTCGTCGGGGTCGGTCAGGACGACCCGGTAGTGGATCTGCTGCCCGGGCGGGAGGCCGCGCAGGACGGTGGTCCCGGTGAAGTCGCTCGACGGGCCGAGGAGGGGGCCCCGGTGGCGGCGTACGGCGTAGCGGAACGTCTCGCTCGGAGAGGTTTCGACGCACATGCGCGCGAGGCGGTCGGAGCGGGTCCACACGGTGGCCGAGTGCGCGGTGATCTCGCCGGACTGGACGCCCCAGTGGGCATGCGGCCGGCCGGAGCGGGCGAAGGCGGGGGCGGCGAAGGCGGGCGCGGCGAGAGCAGGGGCGGCGAGCAACGCGGAGGACAGGGCGAGGGAACCGCCGATGAGGGATCGTCGGGTATGCGGCATCGATGCCATCGGTGCGTCTCCAGGGGGCGGCGAGGACGGGTCGGACCAGCGTGCCGTCGCACACCGGCCCGGCCGCGTCGCCCACGCGAACCGCGGATGAACAGCCTTCGGCCGCTCATCCGTTCAACCCCCCAGGACCCCGAACCGGTCCCGCTCACGCTGCTCGCTCACGCTGCTCGCTCACTCAGGTGCGTACGCGCTCTCGCGCGACGTGGCCGGCTCGGCGCTGCGTGCCGTGTCCAGTACCACCCGGGCCACGAGGGCCGGGTCGTCGCTCATCGGGACGTGGCCGCAGCCCGGGAGGCGTACCAGCCGTGCGCCGGGGAGGGTGTGCTTGGCCCGTACGCCCTGGCGGCGCAACAGCAGCCGGTCGCGGGTGCCCCACGCGATGGTGACCGGCAGCCCCGGCACGTCGTCGGTGAAGCGTACGGAACCACCCGCGGCCAGGGTGTCCTCGAATCCGGAGGCATGGCGCAGGGCGAGGGTCTCGGCCACCACGGCCTCGGGTGAACGGCGGGCCGGGCGGGCGTAGATGGTGCCGGTGAGCGCGGCCCGGCCGACGGCGGTGCGCGAGAGCCGGTGGACGGCGGCGAGGGGCAGCGTCCTGGCGCCGGCCCGCATGGCCAGAAGCGCGGCGAAGGCGTAGCGGCGTTCGGCTTCGGTCCAGAACCCGGCGGGGGAGAGGGCCGTGATCGAGCGGACGAGGTTGCTCCGGCCCATTTCGAGGGCGAGCAGGCCGCCGAGGGAATTGCCGGCGACGTGCGGGCGCTCGACGCCGAGGGCCGTGCACAGCGCTCCGAGTGCCGGGGCCACGGTGTCCAGGGAGTACGGGACGCCCTGGGGCAGCGGCTCCGAGGCGCCGAAGCCGGGCAGGTCCACGGCGATCACGTCGTGCTCGGCGGCCAGGATGTCGGTCACCGGATGCCAGGCCTGGAGGTGATGGCCGATGCCGTGCAGCAGCAGAAGCGGTTCGCCCGAGCCCTTGCGCTCGTAGGCGACGGTGGTCGTCCGGGGGCCGAGCGGCGAATCGATCGTGAAGGAGACCGTGGCGGTCATGCTGCTCCTCATCGGTTGGACTGCTGCGAGACAGGCTGTCAGGAGTGCCCACCGCCATGATTACCGTCGGGTAGCCCTTGACTACAAGCCTTCGGCGTATACGAGAACATCCCATGAACGGCTTGATACATATGCCCGATCTGCCCGGCAAAGGTATGAGCATTGGTCTTGACCAAGGGGGTGCACCGTCCTATCGTCGCAGGGATAGTGCAGGAACCTTTAATAAACAAAGGCGCGGAACTGCCGCTGGAACACACGGCGAGTGCAGCGATGGCAGGAGGAGTCAGGGTGGGGACCACGCAGCTCGAAACGGTGCCGGAGCCGAAGTACTGGCACCTCAAGACCGTCCTCAGCGAGGCGCTCGACCAGGACTTCGCCGTCGGCGAGGTCCTGCCCAACGAGCGTGAACTCGCAGCCCGCTTCGGAGTCGCCCGTGCGACCCTGCGTCAGGCGCTGGAGCAACTGGAGCTCGAAGGCCGGCTGCAGCGCCGCCGGGGTGTCGGCACCACCGTCGCCCCGCCGCGCGTCGGTGTGGCCGTCGGCAGTGCGCAGCACAGCTGGCCCGGGGAGGCCGTGGACGGCTGGGAGCCGCAGGACGCCTCGGAGTCCCTTCCGCCGGCAGCCGTGGTGAGGCTGCTCGGTGACGGTGGGGCGTTCGCCGCCGACCAGCCGGTGCACACCGTGCGCCGGACCAGGATGACGAACGGTCAGGCCGTCGCCGCCGAGCTGCTGTACGTACCGGTCGCCTCGGTGCCCGGACTTCCCGCCATCGAGGCTCCGTCGGGCCCTGCCCGTGCTCGTGCCGTCCTGCGCGAGCTGCAGCGGCTGGTCCTCGAGGGCCAGGACCGGTCGGTGGAACTCGGCTCCGCCCGCGCCGACGACGCCAAGGAACTGGACCGGCTGCCCGGCGCCCCGGTGCTCCTGGTCACCACGCGGTACTTCACCGCCGCGGGCACGGCCGCGGTCTCGGTGGCCACCTACCGCGCCGACACCTGCCGCCTCACCTTCGGTGACTCCGGCGGCGTCGAGATCACGCACGAGCCCGTCGCCTCCTGACACCCGACCGAGCCGGACGGCCGTGGTCCGGCCCGCACACGCGGGCCGGACC